>SLJD01000426.1 GCA_007135295.1 Phycisphaerales bacterium | reverse complement strand
GTCGGTGAGCTTCCTGCTGCAGGTCTCGACAGCGAATCGGCCGACGTTGACGCCGAGATGCAGATCGCCGGCGAAGGGCTTGATGACCTCGGCGAGGCTGGCGCGGACATCACCATTGCCGTCGATCCGGCAAGCAACAGTCTCGTCGTGCTCGGCGCCCCGCGTTCTATCGAGCGCGTCGCCGACCTTGCCCGCCAGATCGAACAACAGTTTCCCGCCGCCCCC
Source organism: Phycisphaerales bacterium (assembly GCA_007135295.1). Taxonomy (GTDB): domain Bacteria; phylum Planctomycetota; class Phycisphaerae; order Phycisphaerales; family SM1A02; genus SLJD01. The sequence continues at coordinate 8,075 of SLJD01000426.1, read as the reverse complement.
GGCCGCATTCGGTACGTCCCGCTGCCCGAGTCCGTTGATGCAAACGGCGTTGCCCGCCTGGTGACGCAGACGCTCCGGTCCATGAGGCCGGCCGGCGGCGAAGCGGGGGAACTCGCCCGGCGGGTCGGTGTCATCGCCGATCCATCAGGCAACGCCCTGGTTATCACCGCCAGCGATCACGACTTCGAAACGGTTGGCGAGCTTGTCGCAGCACTTGCCCGGCCCGGCCCGAGCGAGCAGATGCTCGTCAGGATCTACCCGCTGGAGCGCATCACCGCATCCCGCGCCGCCGAATCCGTCGAGAACCTCTTCGCCGCCGACAGACCCGACCAGCAGCGCGGGCGGCAGGCCCAGCGCGTCCGTGACCTCGCCCTGACGCTGCAGATGGACGATGAAGAGATCGAAGGCGTCTTCGACCCGTCGCGCGTTCGCGTCAACGCGGATGACCGGTCCAACTCGCTCATGGTGCTCGGCCCGCCGGATTCGCTCGCGTTCGTCGATCAGTACATCGAGTTGCTCGATCAGCAGCCGGTCGAACGCGCCTCGACCATGCGCATGAGGCGGCTGGAGCACGCCCCGGCCGAGGAGTTGCAGCACACCCTGCAGCGCGTCTTCTGGCAGCAGTTCCAGACGAGGCGGCCGCAGCTCGGCCCCGACGCCGCGCCGCCGCAGATCACCGCCGACCCGCGCACGAACATGCTCATCGTCTCCGCCGCGCCGGAGATGATGGACGAGATCGACCGCATGATTGATGAACTCGACGTCGATCGTGCCGACCAGATGCATGAGCTGCGCATCGTTGAACTTGATTCCCTGCAACCCAGCCGGGCCGCTCAGATGCTCGATCAGATCGTGCTCGGCGAAGACCAGCAGCGCCGCGATTCAACGAGTATCGTCCCCGTCGATGACGCCGGCGTGCTCATGGTTCGCGCCGACGATCAGACGCGCGACGAACTGCAAGAGGTGCTCGACGAGATCGACCGGGACGTCACGCACGATTTGCCCGTGCGCACCGTCTCGCTCGAACGCGCCGACGCCGCGACGGTCGCCAATGCCATCCAGCGGTTCTATGACGATCGCGCCCGGGTCGCCTCAGCCGGCCCCGGCCGCCGCGACCGGCAGCGCCGCATCTCGATCGTCGGCGATGAAGCGAGCCGGACCGTCCTCGTCGCCGCGTCGGATGAGGATTTCGAGCACGTCAAGCAACTGATCGAACAGTTCGACCAGGACCACGCTGCTCGGGGCGTGAGTTTCCGCGCCTTTGAACTTCGTCACGCCAATGCGGGCGACATTCAGGACACCGTTCAGGCGCTGGTCAATGAAGTCGCCCAGTCGCAGGGGCCGACGTTCTTTCAGCCGCAGCGGCGGCGGGGGAGAGGCGGCGGAGAAACGCTCGGCGTTCGGGCTGATGACCGCCTCAACGTGCTGATCGTCACCGGTCGGCCCGGCACGTTCGAGGTCGTCGAGCCGATCATCGAGATGCTCGATTCCCCCGAACCCGAAGAGGCCCGCCGGCTGGTCCAACTCTATCCCGTCCGCGGCGCCGACCCCGACATGCTCGCCGAGATCATCGAGGAAGTCTTCGGCGACGGCGAGCCCCGCCGCTGGTGGGAGCCGCCGGATCCGGACGAGGTTCAGGTGCGCATCGATGAACGTTCCCGCATGCTTATCGTCTCCGCCACCGCCAGCGAGCACGATGAGATTGCTGAGATGATCGCCGGCATCGACGAGCAGATCGTGCCCGAGGACCAGGAAACCCGCGTCCTCGCCATCGAGTACGCCGAAGCGCCTGAACTCGCCGGCACGCTCGAACGATTTCTTCAGGATCGCGCCAGCGCCGTCGGCGAGCCGGCGCCCAACGCGACCATTGTCCCGAGCCGATCGGCGAATTCGCTCGTCGTCTCCGCCGGCCGCGATGACCTTCGCACCATCCGCGATCTGATCAGCAAGCTCGATGACCCCGACGCCGCCCGTGACCGCGTTATCGAGATCATCGCCCTGCAGGATGGCGATGTGGAAGACGTCGCCCGCATCGTCCGCGAGCAATTCCAGCGTCAGCGCGGCGCGCAGGGCGTGACCATCACCCCCGATCTGCGGACAAACAGTCTTATCGTCAACGCGCCGCAGCAGGAGTTCGCCAGGGTCGAAGCGCTGATCAACCGCCTCGACAGTCCGCCGGCGAGCGATGAGACCATCATCCGCACCTACACCCTCGAAGGCGCCCGCGCCGACGAAGCCCGCCGGATCCTCGCCGAGACCCTGCAGCTCGATGAACGCGGCCGGACGGACGGCATCTCGATCCGCCTCGAAGAGGACGACGCGCCCGCCGTCGAGGTCCACGCGACCATCGTCGCCGACCGCCGCTCGAACAGTCTGATCGTCACCGCCACGCCGAAGTCATTTCCCGTCATCGAATCGCTCATCCGCGACATTGATGACGTGCCGTCCGTCAGCCCCGTCGACTACCGCATCGTCAATCTTGAGCACGCGCTCGCCGATGACGTGACGTTCACGCTGCGGCCGATCGCCCGCGGCATGGCCCGTGATGACGACGATCCCGAGCCGCGCATCGACTACAACCGCGATGACAACCAGCTCATCATCGCCGCCACGTCCGATCAGTTCGAGCAGATCGAGAAGATCCTCGAGGAGATCGACCGCCCGTCGGATCGGCAGCGCATCACCGAGTTCGTCCCCCTCGACTTCGCCGAAGCCGAGCAGGTGCAGGAAGCCCTGTCCGTCTTCTATGGCCGGTTCGCGATGGAGGCCGACACCCCGAGCAAGCGCAACGTGCGAATCGTCGCCGACACCGCCTCGAACAGCCTCGTCATTTCCGCCGATGAGCGCGAGTGGGAAGGCATTCGGGGCCTGCTCGATGAGCTTGACAGCCAGGAGTACGACGCGTCGCTCCAGCTTCAGGTTCTGCCGCTGCAGTACGCCGACGCCGCGTCCGTCGCCCAGGCCATCAACGAGGCGTTCTCCGCCGAGATTGAACGTGACCAGCGCGGCCGACGCCCTCAGCCGCGCCGACAGAACCAGCAGGGCCGCGAAGGCGACCCGCGCGACGAACCGTCGCCGACCGTGCTGATCGAAACCCAGGAATGGGTCCGAGCGTCTGCGGAGCCGCAGACCAATTCCGTGATCGTCTCCGCCTCGCGTCAGAATCTTCTCAAGATCGAGACGATCGTCACCCAGCTTGATGTCGCGGACTACGCCAAGCTCCCGTCGCCGCAGATCATCCAGGTCCGTCACGGCAACGCCGACGATCTCGCCGAGTCGCTCAACCGGCTCTACGAGCCGCGCGATCGCCGCACCCGCGGACAGGATTCCCCGCAGGGCATTCGCATCATCGGCGATCCGGCTTCGAGCACCGTCATCGTCCGCGCGGACGAGGAGGAGTTCAGCCAGATCAAGGCGCTCGCTGATGCGCTTCAGCAGGAAGCCGCCGACAGCGGCCTCGGCGTGCATGTGCTCGCGCTGAACAGCGCGCCCGCGTCACGCATCGCCGCCACCATCCGCGAGGCGTACGCCGCCCGCGCCGAGCAGGCCAACGAAGCCCTTTCCGTCCAGGTCGATCGCTCCGGCAACAACCTGGTGATCGCGTCCAGCCGCTCGCTGTTCGAGGAAATCGAAGCGACCGTTGAGCAGCTCGATGACGCCGCCCCCGTCGAGGGCCAGGGTATCTTCATCATTGAACTCGAAAACATCTCGCCCGATGCCGCGCAGTCCGTCATCGAAACGATCGGCCTGCACCGTGACCAGCCCGACGATTCCGTCGCCCGGCTGGTCAGCGAACCCGTTCAGGTGCTCGCCATGCAGGACCGCAACGCCATCATGGTGATTGCCAATCCGGCGGATCGCGAGAACATCGTCGGCCTGCTCAAGGCGGTTGACGCCGAGCCCGACCTTGCCGAATCGCAGATGCGGATCGTCCGGCTGGAAAACGCCCGGGCGGCATCGCTCGTCCAGATTCTCGAAGAGGTCCTCACGCCCGGCGACCAGCAGACCGAGACCCCGCTCGCCCGGGCCGTGCAGGAGCAGGTCCGCCGCCTCGCCGTCCGGCGCGATCGCTTCAACGACCCCGAAGTCCGCCTCGATCTCACCAAGCCCATCCGGCTGATCCCCGACGAATCGCTCAACGCGATCGTGATTTCCTCCACCGCCGACAACGTCCTGGCGCTGGAAGAGATCGTTTCCATGTTCGACGAGTTGCCGATCACCGACGCCGTGACCGTCCAGATCTTCAACCTGCAGAACATGGCCGCCGACCAGTTCACCCGCATCGTCAACGAGCTCTTCGAACAGGGCAAAGCCCTCGGCCGGATGCGCGGCACCGAGATCGAAGGCGTGCCCGAAGGCGTCGTCGGCCGGGCGCTGCTCGATGAAGTCGCCCTCAGCGTCGACGAACGCACGAACACCGTCGTCGTCGCTGGCAAGGAGGACGCCGTCGCCCTCGTCGAGGTCATGGTCAAGCGGCTCGACGACGACGTCGCGCCGGGATGGGTCGAGTCGCGCATCGTCGAGCTCGACCACGCCGACGCCGCCGACCTTGCGGAGACCATTGACGAGGTCATCGTCCGCGGAAGCACCGACGTGCCCCAGGCGAATCCCATTCAGGAACAGATCGGCCGCATGCGCATGATCCAGCAGGGCGAGGAGGACGAGCGTCGCGTCATCGAAGGCGACCTCTTCCAGCCGATGAACCGCCTTGTCGTCCGCGCCGAGCAGCAGCTCAACGCCCTCGTCCTCGTCGGCACGCCCGGCAATCTTGAACTTGTCGAACAACTCGTCGCCATGCTCGACGTCGAAGCGGCATCCCCCAGCGCCGACGTGCAGATCTACCCCGTCGAGCACGCCTCGGCGACGCAGCTTGCCGCGACCATCACCCGCCTGTTCGATCAGCAGGCCGACGTCAAGGCGATCCGACCCGAAGACCGCGTCATCATCGAGCCCGACGAACGCACGAACACCCTCGTCATCACCACGAGCCCGCGCAGCTCGGTGGTCGTCGAGCACCTGCTTGAACGCCTCGACTCGGAGATCGCCCCCGACATGCGCGAGATCCGCACGATCGAGGTCGAGCACGCGTCCGCCACGCGCCTCGCCCCGCTCGTCCAGCAGATGATGTCCGCCCGCCTCGAACGGCTGCGAAGCGTGCAGCCCGAAACAGCCGACCTCGAGGACGCGACGATCATCGCCGAGCCGCGCACGAACAACCTGCTCGTCTCCGCCGGCGACGAATCCTTCGCGATGGTCGAGCGCCTCGTCGAAGAGCTCGACTCCGCGACCCTGCCCGAAGCGTCCGAGGTTCAGATCATCAGTCTGGACAAGGCGAACGGCGAGCGCATCGCCGACGCCGTCAGCCAGATCATGGACCGCCGCTACGCCGACATGCCGTCCGAGATCGAGCAGAGCCAGCGGCCGCTGGTCCTGACCGATCCGCGGTCGAACAGTCTCATGGTCGCCGCCAATCCCGAAGACCTCGCCGTCGTCCGGGATCTTGTCGACAAGCTCGAGGACGTGCCGTCCAGCCCCGCGGTGGGCCTGCATGTCATGCCCCTGGAAACCGCCCGGGCCGAGCAGCTTGCCCCGCGCCTTGAGCAGTTGATGCGCGAACGCCAGCAGTCGCTCGGCGAGGCGCGGTCCCCGTCTGATCGCATCAGCATCGAGCCGTACCCCGCCAACAACAGTCTCATCATCGCCGCCAGCGCCGAGAATCTTGAAGTCATCGAAGGGTTCATCGACGCGCTCGGCCGCTCCGAGATCGAGTCCCCCGGCGAGGAGATGACCATCCTCTCGCTCGCCAACAGCCGCCCCGGCACCGTCGTCAGCCAGCTCAACGACCTGTACGTCGATGACGTCAACCGCCGCCGCGGCGACGACACGATCCGCGTCACGCCGGATGAACGCCTCAACGCCGTGCTCGTCCACGCCCCGCAGCAGGATCTTGAGACGATCCGCCGCCTCGTTCAGCGCCTTGACGACGCCCGGCCGTCGACCGTCACCGGCATCAAGTACATCCACCTCAGCTCCGCCAACGCCCTTGAGATCGTCAATTTGATCGAGAACGTCCTGAGCGGGCGCGGCATCGGCCAGCGTCAGGCCGGCGAGCAGGCGACCATCATCCAGTATCTGCGGCAGATGGATCCGACTGTCGACGAGGCCGAGCTTGAAGACGCCGCTGCTGAGGAAATGTCCGTTTCCGCGGCTATCCGCGAGGCGATCACCCTCACCCCGGACCTGCGGACGAACACCGTCATTGTCAAGGCCCCGTCCGATTCCCTGCGCGTCATCGAGCAGATGATCCGCGACCTCGACGCATCCAGCATCGGTGCTCAGCGCATCCGGACGTTCCACCTGCAGAACGCCGACGCGCTCGCCATGGCCGGCCTCCTGACGGACCTGTTCAACCTCCAGCAGGACGGCGAGCTGTACGTGCTCCGCCCGCGCGAAGCCGGCCCCGGCGCGGACGAGGACGCCCCCCAGCGCCCCGAATTGCCCGGCCAGAGTCTGCTCGACACCGAACTCACCGCTGTGCCCGATCGACGTCAGCAATTGTCCATCACCGTCGACAACCGCACGAACAGTCTGCTCGTCTCCGGCACGCAGACGTACCTCGATCTTGTCGGCAACGTCGTCGAAGACCTCGACCAGCGCGAAGCGACCGAGCGCGAGACGCTTGTCTACGCTCTTCGCAACGCCGAGGCCAACGAAGTCGCCCAGGTCATCTCCAACTTCATCGAGCAGGAACAGGGCAAGCTCGTCAGCACGCTCGGCACCGATCAGATCGGATCCGCCGCACGCCTGCTCGAACGCGAGGTCACGATCGTCGGCGACGAGAAATCCAACACCGTGCTCGTCAACGCCAGCCCGCGTTACATGGATCGCGTGCGCGACATGATCGAGCAGCTCGACGTTGACCCGCCGCAGGTGCTCATCCAGGTCATGCTCGCCGAAGTCACCCTCGACGACACCTTCGAGTGGGGGGTTGACTTCGAGGGCCGCACCCGCGTCGACGGCGCGGAAGTCACCGGCGGGTTCGGCCTCGCCAGCGCGTTCGTCTCCGGCACCGGCGTGCCCAACCTTGCCGTCGCGTCAAGCGACTTCGACCTGCTCATCAACGCCATGACCGCCCAGGGCCGCCTGCAGGTTCTCTCCAACCCCTCGATCATGGCCGCCAACAACGAGGACGCCCGCATCCAGATCGGCGAGACCATCCGCGTGCCGACCGGCGTGTCCGTCACCGATGCCGGCCGCACCCAGACCGACGTCACCGCCGAGGAAGTCGGCGTCATCCTCAACGTCCGGCCGTCGATCAACCCCGACGGCTTTGTGCGCATGGTCATCAATCCCGAGATCTCCGACGTCACCGCCCGCACCATCCAGATCTCCGAGGACTTCAGCGCCCCGGTCATCAGCCGCCGCACCGCCGACACCACCGTCACCGTCTTCGACGGCCAGACCATCGTCCTCGGCGGGCTCATCTCCGATCGCTTCGAGCGGCGCGATCGCAAAGTCCCCGTGCTCGGCGACATTCCCGTGCTCGGACCGATGTTCAGTTCCACCCTCGAAGAAACCACGAAAACCGAACTGCTCATCGTTCTCACGCCGCACGTCATTGAAAGCCCCGCGGAGCTCGATCGTGTCCAGGACATCACCGACCGCGAGGTCGAGTCCCTGACCCTGCCCGAGGAGATGCAGGACGCCATGCGGGACTCCGTCAGCCAGTGGCGCGACAACACCGTCTACGATGCGGATGGCAATCCCCTGACCGACCACGAAGATGACAGCGACGCCGGCGAGACCTCGAACGACAGCGTCGCCCCCATCGGACCGTAAGCGCAACCAGCCGTGAACATGCATACCCCGGATCGAACACCACCGAGACCGAACACCCCGTGCGTGGAGCGTGACAGCGGCAGGGGGGCGGTCGCCGCCTTGCATCCCGCCCGGCGGCATCCCGCCCGCCTGACCCGGTCCTGCGCGAGCGTCGCGTCATTGGCCATGCTCGCCATCGCCGCCATGCTCGCCGCCGCCGGCTGCCAGACCGAGTCCGTCAGCGGCGACGGCCGGCC
>SLJD01000437.1 GCA_007135295.1 Phycisphaerales bacterium | reverse complement strand
TCGCCGCGGATGTTGTTCGGCACGGCGATGCAGCGAATGACGAAGAAACCATCGCGGGAGACACGCTGAAGGTCACGGCGCATCTGCCGTTCGATCGCAACGATGTCCTGGTTGATGTCTGACGTCGCCCGGCCGATCGTTGTGACTTCCGAGGTGGTGGTCATGATGCGCGAGACGGCGAGGAGAATCACCAGCAGCACGACCACCGCGATGAGCAGTTCCGTCAGCGTGAATGCCCGCCGGCCTGTGTCATTCGGCATATGGAAGCGATGCTGTGTCATTACAGGTCCCTTACCGTCGCATAGATCGGCCGGAACGTGAACTCGCCGTCGGCGGAGGCAGGCGGGATGAAGTAGACGAACATGGTCGCCTGATCGAACGGCGGCGGCTCAGGCAGCGGCCGCGTCAATTCAAAGATGAGATAGCCGCCATCCCGTTCCATGGACAGCACGCGATGGGCGTGGCCGAGTTCATCGATGATCCACCGTGGATTGCTGCCCTCGAACGGAGCCGCATCGACTCGAATGAACCGGGGGTCATCGAAGTCGACTTCCGCTTCCGCCTCGCGCGGGACGATGGAATCGTCGTCGGAGACGACGTAACGGGCACGTCCGCCGCCGGGTACGCTCACCTGGTAGACAAAGATGCCCGCCTGCACGCGCCCGTTGGCCCGGCGGAACATAACATCCCAGACGTACTGCGGCGGGGCGCTGCTTTCCTGCGGGTAATACCGCTCGGCCTGAAGAATCGGCCGGAATGGTACTTCATCCTCCCACTTGGAAACGTTGTAGGGGATTTCGAACTCAAAATCATCTGAGAAGATTTCGATGCCACTGTCATATGCGTTATCGCCGTACACATAAAGCGGCCGTCGCCAGTCCCAGTCGCCGCGGTTGCGTGTCACCGGTTCTTGAAACCCTGCTTCCTGCCAGTCCGGGGAACCGAAGTCGTCACGCTGGACGCGCGTGCGGATCGTCGCCAGGGCGTTCTCGGCGATGATCGGGCCAGCGATGTCGTCGACGGATTGCCGCTGCTGGGCGATTCCCGCCGGAAACAGCGAGGCAACGCTGATGATCCCGATACCGAGAATGAACAGCGCCATCAGCACTTCCGCGAGCGAGAAGCCGCGCTGGCGGGCGGCCGTCGGCATGATCCGTCGATCTGGAGCGTGGGCGTTCATCATTGCATCACGACTCCTGTATAACGATTGAAGTGCAGACGGTCAGCAAACTCGTTAATGTATTCGCTGAGTTCCTCGATCCGGGTCACGGAATCGGTCCAGTCGGCCTCGATGTAGAGCTCGCGTGCTTCACGCTCGTTGAAGACGGCAAGGAACGGGACGAGTTGAATGCAGGTTTCGTCGAACAGGCCATCGGCCCGGAAATACTGGTCGTACCAGTCCTCGATTGTTCCGGAAAGGCACTCGTCGGCATAAGAGAGTGCTTCGATGTCCGGCTCGGAAGAATTCTGTGAGTCTGCGGTCATCTGGAAGTCAATCCAGACGTGGTCAGCTCCGGATGCTGGATTCTCAGTCATGACCGACCCATCCGGGCCGAACATCACGCCGATCATCCGCCCCGGCGCTTCATCAAGCTGGAGAGGGTTGGACGGCACGACCCAAGCGTCGTCGACCACGTCCACTTCCATGTGCTGGGAATACATCGGTCCGGCGACGTTGATTCCGCCCGGCAGCGTTCGGACCTTCCGGTCCGGTACAGGCCGATAGCGGTCGAACAGTTCGTCAAACGCCCCTTCCCCGCGATCGACACATCCGACACCGGTCTCACCGGTCCAACGCGCAATGTGGATATCCACACGTTTCTCGCGCGGCGAGTGCAGCCGCGGCACGAACGCCACGAGCACCGGTCGACCGTCGCGGACGGCCAGTGCTCGCGCCTGAGCAAGTGACGCCGAGACCGTGTTCGCGCCCGACGACAACCGCGCTTCGAGAAACACGCTTCGGAACGACACAACCGTGACGATCGCAAGGATCACCACGACGGCCATTGCGACCAGCAGTTCCGTGAGCGTAAAGCCCGCGCTGATTCGATGGCGACGGCTCGCCGGCCCGTGTTGTTCAGCAACACACCGCCTCATTGCGGCTGCTCCAACTGGTATGAGTAGATGTTGTCCCGCGTCGCCTCGAACTCGGCCGAGTCGATCGGCTCGGAGCGGTGGCCGAAGTCGCCGCTCGGACCCGCGGAGACGAACGCGGGACGCTGACTCACGGCATAGCCAAGGCGGTTCTCAAGCGGTGTGCGGATCGTCCCGTCGGGGTCCGGGTCCCCGAAGTTGGATTCGTCGGTGTCAAGCAGCCCCCAATCGCGACCGGGATGGACCAGAATGATCGGATTGTCCCAGGCGTCAAAGATACGCGTCGTCGAAAAGCCATCCGGGTGGTCTTCTTCTGAGATAGACTCGATCATTGATGGATCTATTCGAGCGAGAATGTCTTTGACGGAATCGGGACGGCTGATGATGGCCATGAACCGATCCATGTCAGACAGGGCTACATCGTCACTGTCGTCATTCGGATCCATGTAGAAGTCCCATGGCCCGAGCAGACCTTCATGTTCTTCTTCACCGTAGCGGACCCGTCGATCAGTCAGCGTGCGCCATTCCTGGTAGGCCATGTCGATCAGGTCGATCGTCGCCTGTGTCTGACGGCGCTCTGCGCTTTCGATGACAGACGTGCCGACCACAAGCGTGATGGAGACAAGCAGAATGATGACCGCGATCACGACGAGCATTTCGACCATCGTGAAGGCTCGTCTGGCCAAGCCCGGGCTCGCTGCTCTTCTCAGATGAATGTTCATCGGCCCAGCTCCACGATGTTGTCACGATTCGCCTCGTCCGTCGCAGCGCCATAGTCCGGATGATCGTAACGGTATTCATTATTGGCCATGCGATTCGGTCCGGAAGAGAAGATAGCGAACTCCGCAGTCCGTAACTCCATCGTTGTTCTTGCAGATCCGGCTGCGTCAGCGAGGGCCGGCAACAGACCGTCTTCGGACGACGGCAACTGAAATGGTCGCAGCACAAAAACATCAGCGAGTGTGCCGTATACGAGGTCACCGTCGTCCCGCCGCTGGTAAGGCTGGTCTGGTGTCGCAATGGGGTGCGGACGGCGGTAGTACCGGATCGGCTCGCCCCAGTAATCCACGATTACCCGCGGCCGGTCAGGATCATCGAACCCTTCGTCGCCAGGGAAAAGAACTTGACCGGGGTCATTCGGCGCAATGCTCGCCAGGATCCGGTCATCCCGAAGGTCGATGTAGGAGTTGTACACACGCCCGCTTCGGTATCGCTCGCTGACATTGTTGCAGACCGCTTCCCCTAGGAAGTTTCGGCGTGCCTGCAACGTGCCGAGATCGCTTGTGACGCATGAAGGCAATTGAGCCCCGACGTTCCAGTATCCATCGGGACCCGGACTTCGAATACCAAGCCCGTCGTAGCCGGTCTCTGTCGCATCGCCATAGCCGAGCAGATACTCAGCAATTGATGTCACCGAGTACCACTCCTGCAATTCGTCGGCGTAGGCATCTACTTCCCCCGGATCGGATGGCGGGACAGGTGTGCGAGGTCGTCCCTGGTCGTCAGTCCATCCGAATCCATCGAGTCCCCGTGCGGAATCGAGAACTGGGGGAAGATAGCCATGATCGTCCTTGAACCTCGCCAGTCCCTGCGTAATGGAACCCATGAGAAACGATGTGTTGGCCTCTTGCGCGCGGCGACTGGCCCGGTCCAGTGCCACCAACACGATACTGAGGAGGATCACGATGATCGCCAGCGTAATCAGCAACTCGACGATGGAAAAACCACGTCGGGCTGATCGCATGCGGGCATTGTGGCAATTCTGACGCATACGTGCTTCTCCGGGCGGAGCCATTGCATGGCCCTGACCTGATGAGCCTGGCCGGCCTGGCTCCGGCCTCACGAAACCGAGTCAATCAGGGCGACCAATGGCAGGAACAGCGCCAGCACGATCGAGCCGATGATGATGCCAAGAACCACCACGAGCGCCGGTTCGAGCAGGCGAAGCAGGCCTTGGACCGCGACCTCGACCTCTTCGTCGTAGTTGTCCGCGATCTTCATGAGCATCTTGTCAAGGTCACCGGTCTCCTCGCCGACATCGATCATGTTCACAACGAGCGCGTCGCAGACTTTCGCCTCACGCAACGGGCCGGCAAAGGTTTCGCCTTCGCGAATCGAATCGTGCACTTTCGTCAACGCCTTTTCATAGACGTAGTTGCCCGATGTGTCGCGTGTAATCATGATCGCTTCGAGAATCGGAACACCGGCAGAGATCAACGTCCCGAGCGTCCGCGTGAATCGTGCGACTGCTGTCTTCTGCACCAACGGGCCGATAACCGGTATTCGCACACGGACAATATCCGTAGCGGCCCGGCCTGGACCGGTTTTCCTGATGAGCTTGAAAAAGAGGTACACGAGGAATGGCGAAGCCAGAATCCATATCCACCCCGGTATCGTCTGGCGGGGCATTGTCCCCGCCACCCAACTGCTCGCTTCGACCAGCATGACAGTCAGGTACGGCAACTGCACTTCGAAATCGTCGAAGATCTCCTGGAACTTCGGAATCACGAAGTACATGATGCCGGTGACAATAGCCACGGCGATGGCAATCACCGCAATCGGATAGATCATGGCACCGCGAATTCGGGTTCGAAGGCGCTGGGCCTTCTCCATAAAATCTGCCAGTCGCTGAAGGATCACATCCAACACACCGCCGATCTCGCCGGCATTGACCATCTTGCAATACAGGCGATCGAACGCCTTGGGGTGCTTTGCCATCGCGTCAGACAGCGTGCTGCCGCCTTCGACATCATCGACGACGCCACCGAGAATGGATTTAAGCTTGCCCGGCTTTTGCTGAGATTCAAGAATCTGCAGTGATCTCAGCAGTGGCAGACCGGCATCCTGCAGCGTGGACAACTGCCGGGTGAAGTTCGTCAGCTTCTTCTGACCCACCCCGCCGATGCTGAGCGAGAGTTCCCCGCCCCGCTTTTTCCGTCGCTTCTTGACACCCTCGCCGGCCGTCTTGCCTTCCGCCGCGTCCGCCTTGACCTTCTGCTCACGGACCGACGTCGGGAAATACCCTTGGCTCTTAATCCGCGCGATGGCCTCTTCACTTGAATTGGCCTCCACGCTCCCTTTCTGGGGCTTCCCCGCAGAGTTCAGTGCTTCGTAAGCATAAGTCGGCATAACAGCACTCCAGTCGCGTCGTTTCGCCGGGCCGTTGAATCGGCCCGTCATCATCCTTCAGGGTCAGTCTTCTTCGGTCATCGTCTCGCGAACCACTTCATCGATCGTGGTCTGGCCTTCGTAAATCGACAGAAGCCCCGATTCGCGAAGTGTGCGCATGCCGCGCTTCCTCGCTTCAATCCGCAAAGCGTCCGTCGACGCCTGATCCATGACCATGTCACGGATATGGTCGTCCAGTCGCATGATTTCGAACAAGGCCCGTCGGCCGCGATACCCGCTGTGATTGCATTGATCACAACCGCGTCCGCGTGAGAATTCACGTCCCTCGACGTCTTCCGGCCGGAGTTGCAGTTCCATCAACTGCTCCGGAGTAGGCGTGTACTGCTCCTTGCACTTAAGGCAGATTCTCCGCACGAGACGCTGGGCGACAATAGCCTCAATCGTCGCCGTCAACAGGAACGCCTCCATCCCCAGGTCGAGCAGACGAAGGATCGATGAAGGCGCGTCATTCGTGTGCAGGGTCGAGAAGACAAGGTGGCCGGTCAGCGATGCCTGCACGGCGATCTGTGCGGTCTCAAGATCGCGGATCTCACCGACCAGAATAATGTCAGGGTCCTGACGCAGGAACGATCGAAGCAGCCGGGCAAACGTCAGGTCCTGCTCGGTATTGACCTGGCACTGAACAAGGCCGTCGATGTCATATTCGACCGGATCCTCTGCGGTCAGAATCTTGACTTCCGGGTCATTGAGTTCCGCAAGGGCCGCGTAGAGCGTGGTCGTCTTGCCGGAACCGGTCGGGCCGGTGACCACCACGATACCGTTGGGCTTGCGAATGATCTCCCGTGTCTCTTCCAGTTCATCATCCCGAAGCCCGACCTTGTCCAGCGACAGTGAGATGTTCGATCGGTCAAGTACCCGCATGACCACCGATTCACCGAACACAGTCGGCAGCACCGCCACACGAAGGTCGACGGGCGCCCCGCCGACCTGGAGCTCGATCCGCCCGTCCTGCGGCAGTCGGCGTTCAGCAATGTCCAGGTTGGCCATCACTTTGATACGGGAGACGATCGCCAGCGCCAAGTGCTTGGGCGGTGGAATCATCTCGTACAACACGCCGTCGATGCGGTAACGCATCTTGAACTCTTCCTCGAACGGTTCGAAGTGAATGTCCGAGGCCTTGTCCTTGATCGCCTGCAGGAGAACAAGGTTCACCAGGCGGATCACCTTGTTGTCCTCAGCCGCCTCACTCAACTGATCGAGGTCAACCGAATCCCCCCGCCCCTGCAGGGCCGAGAGCGAATCCGAATCATCCATCTCCGCCATGACGTTGGCGAGTGACGGCCCGTCTCCCGCGTACTTCTTGGCCAGCACGGCATCGATCTCTTCCGGTGGCGCGACGACGGCATTGACCTTGAATCCCATCATCAGCTTCAGGTCGTCCACCGCGCGAAAATTGTCGGGCGATTTCAACGCGATCGTGATCGTCCTGCTGCCCTCGTCATAGGCCAACGGAACGACCTGGAATGTCGTAGCCGTTTCAGCCGGCAGTGCTTCAATCGCATCATCCGGAATCTGGTCGGAGTCGATGTGAACAAGGCGCATCCCGGCCTGACCAGCCAACGCTTCAAGCACATCATCCTGAGAAATATAGCCAAGGTCGACGAGCAACTGCCCGATCGGCTCCTTGCGTGTCTTCTGCAACTGCAGCGCTTCCTGCACCTGATCGCGCGTCACGCAGCCGAGCTTGGTCAGCACGCGGCCGAGCCGCCGGCCTTTCAGCTCACTGGGGTCCGGCTTCTTTTGCTCAGTGCCTGGTCCACTTGAACCGGACGATGTGGCCATGTCTATATCCTTCCATCACTTCGAAACGGCCCCCGGATCCGCAAGGTCTCAATATCCCGTTCAATAGCCTTGACCGCTCATTTCATTATCTCACGCACCAGCCCGGCCGCCTATCCCGTTGCCGCCCCACCAAGCTCGGCAACTTACTCACATCCGCCCTCAACCGACCCCATACCACTCTCCATCTTGCCACCTGACGATCGCAATGCAACCTCCCGATGCCGCCTGAACCGTATCAGACACATGGATTTTGGCAGTCTGTGGGCAAGCATGTCCTTTAAGCAGTTCGTGTGTGGGTCGTCGGTGGTTCCTGTCATGATGACAACGACAGTGGGGATTCCGCCATTGGCAGCGATAGACGTCGCCTCACCCACTCGCCCCGGCTGCATTCTCTTCACTGTCCAACTCGGTCCGGCCGACATTGCCGCCGGTCCGATGAACCCGCTCGGTAAGCTCGCCTGGGTCACGGCTCTTGTCGATCATTTCTTCCGCTGCGATCAGGCCGCTGCTGTAGAGACTCCAGAGGTGATCGTCCAGCAGTTGCATGCCGAACTTCTTCCCGGTCTGAATGGCCGAGTCGATCCGGAACGTCTTGTTCTCACGGATAAGGTTCGAGACGGCTGGCGTGACGACGAGGAACTCATACGCTGCGACACGCCCGGGCTTGTCTGTTCGAGCAAGCAAGACTTGGCTGAGCACGCAGATCAGCGTCACCGAGAGCTGCACCCGAACCTGGGCCTGCTGATTGACCGGGAAGGCGTCAATGATTCGGTTGATGGTGCCAGCCGCACCCGTCGTATGGAGCGTAGCAAAGACAAGGTGGCCCGTTTCCGCCGCCCTGATCGCGGCCTCAATGGTTTCAAGGTCGCGCATTTCTCCGACGAGAATCACATCCGGGTCGGCACGAAGGGCTCGACGGAGGGCTTCGGCGAAGCTGGGCACATCCACTCCCAGTTCACGCTGGTTGACGACTGACTTTTTGTGGTAATGGTAATATTCGATCGGATCCTCAACCGTGAGAATATGCCGATCGAGATTCATGTTGATGTGATCGACCATGGTGGCCAGAGACGTCGTCTTGCCTGACCCCGTGGGACCGGTGACAATGAACATGCCGCGTGGCCGTCGAATCAGTTCACGGCAGATGTTCGGCAGGCCGATCTGCTCAAATGTCAGCAGTTCGTTTGGAATCAATCGAAGCACGAGCGTTATATCGCCGCGTTGACGGAACACCGCAACACGAAATCGGGCCTCGGTGCCATATGCGAAC
>SLJD01000099.1 GCA_007135295.1 Phycisphaerales bacterium | reverse complement strand
CCGGCGACGCGGAATGCGTCTGGACACGTTCCTGTCACAACGTCCGATCTTGATGCGGTTCCGCATTCGCCCCTTCGAAAGCGTTTGCCATGCCCGAGACGAGCACGGATCGCACGTCGTTCGGCCCGGCCCCACCCGATGAGCGGACGACCGGTCATTATCTCCAGGAGTACGTCGAAGCGTTCGTCGAAAAGTGGGACGAATGCATCGACTGGGATCGCCGCGCCGCCGCGGAGTCAGACCTGTTCATCCGGGTTCTGCACGAACACGGCGCGAGGTGTGTTCTCGACGTGGCCACGGGGACCGGCTTCCATTCGATTCGACTGGTCGAGGCCGGCTTTGACGTCACGAGCGCCGACGGCAGTCTTCACATGCTCGCCCGCGCGTTCGAGAATGCCAAAGCCCACGACTACATACTCCGCACCATCCAGGCGGACTGGCGATGGCTGACGCGCGATGTCTTCAGCACGTATGACGCGGTGATCTGCCTCGGCAACTCGTTCCCTCACCTGTTCACCCAGCACGACCGGCGCCGGGCCCTCGCCGAATTCCATGCCGCCCTGGAGCACGACGGCGTTCTGGTCCTCGACCACCGCAATTACGATGCGGTGCTCGACCGCTCAGCCGGCGCGGTACAGTGGTACGACTACGGCGGCCGGAACGTGGAAGTGCAGCCGGTTCGCATTGACGACGAACTCGTGCGGATTCAATACCGCCTGCCCGACGGCTCGACCTATACCCTGAACACGTGTCCGATCCGCCGCGATGAAACCCGCCGCCTGCTCGCCGAAGCGGGGTTTCAAACGATCACGACGCACGAGAACATGAGTGAAGGACGCGACGCGCCGGACTTCTTCATCCACGTTGCGGAAAAGCAGTATCGACCGAACGTCGCTCCGCCGCCGGAGTCCGCCGGGGAACGCATCACGCAGTCATGACGAGATTGTCGCGGTGGACGACCTCTTCATACTCACAGACGCCGAGCGCATCTGCGATGCGCTCTGACGCCAGGCCACGGATGCGTGCGACGTCTTCAGCCGGGTAGTTCACAAGCCCGCGGCCGATCTCGTTACCGCGTTCATCAATCAGCCGCACCGGCGAGCCGCGATGAAACGCGCCTTCGACGGCGGTAATGCCGATTGGCAGCAGCGAGGCCCCATGATCGCGCACCGCCCGCGATGCGCCCTCGTCTAGGCGCAGAGCCCCCTGCGGGCGATCGAAGTACGCGATCCACCGCTGCCGACCGCGCAGTCGCATCGGCCGGCCGTCGAACCGCGTCCCGACCGACTCGCCGCTGAACAGTTTCTTCAGAATGCCCGGCTCGCGGGCGTTGGCGATCACCGCATGCTCGCCGGCCCGCGTGACCATCTCCACGGCTTCGAGCTTCGTCCGCATGCCCCCTGTCGCGAGGTCCGCATCCGAATCGCCGGCCAGCGCGCGAATCTCCGGCGTGATGCGCTCGACGCGGTCGAGCACGCGCGTATCGGCGTCGCCGGGCGGGCCGGTCATGAACCCGTCGACGCTCGTGAGCAGAATCAGCCCGTCGGCCCGGGCGAGCAGCGCCACGAGAGCCGACAGCCGGTCGTTGTCCCCGACTCGGATCTCATCGACTGCGACCGTATCGTTCTCGTTGACGATCGGCACGATGCCGCTGCGCATCAGCCGGCTGAACGTGTTCCGCGCGTTGAGATGCCGCTCTCGTGAGCGCAGGTCCGCGTGCGTGAGCAGCACCTGCCCGATCGACAGGCCGTGATCCGCGAACCGCGCGCGATACAGCTCGATCAGCCGCGCCTGCCCGATCGACGCCGCCGCCTGCAGCGAAGGCAGGTCGCGAGGCCGTCTGGAAAGGCCCAGGTCCCGAAGCCCTGCCGCCACCGCCCCGGACGACACGCAGATCACTTCCCGGCCGGCAGCGCGAAGTTCCGCCATCTGCTCGACCAGTCCCGCCAACTGCGCTTCGTCAAGCGAATGGTCCTCATTGATCAGCGACCGGCTGCCGATCTTGATCACCACCCGCTTGAGCGACGTGATCGAGGCGCGGGTACGTGTGGCGTGCTCAGCGGTCATGGCGAATGCAACAAGGGAAAGACATGCCGTTCAGACAACAGAAGCCGCGACAACGACCACGGCCTCGACAACAGGCTGCCTATCGTATCAGCCACGTGAATCAGCGAGTCCCCGCATGACACTTCCGCCTGAACCCCCCATGACCGACACAGCCATCGACATCCCGCAGATCGCATCCCGCGCTCGCGCGGCCGCCCGGCGGGTCAGCCGCCTTGACCCGCAGCGCCGAAGCGAGCGACTGCGTGACATGGCGGCCGGCGTTTCCGACGCCGTCGAGACAATCCTCGCGGCCAACGAACAGGACTGCCGTGATGCGCAGCAGGCGGGCGTTTCTGCGGCGTTGCTCGACCGGCTCCGACTTGATGCATCACGCATCGAATCCATGGCGGCGGGCGTCGAGACCGTCGCGGCACTGCCGGACCGGCTCGGAGAGACGATCAGCACGTACGAACACCCGGCCGGCATGCCGATCCGCCGCGTCCGCGTGCCTCTCGGCGTGATTCTCATCATCTACGAGTCCCGGCCGAACGTCACCGCTGACGCAGCCGCCCTGTGCTTCAAGTCAGGCAATGCAGTGATACTCCGCGGCGGGTCGGAAGCGATGCGCACGAACCGGGCGATCCGTGACGCCATGCTCAGCCGCCTCGCCGACGACGATGAAAATGGCGGTGGCGAAACGCTGCGCGATGCCATCCAGTTGGTCCCGACCACGGACCGCGCCGCCGTCGAGCAACTGCTCACGATGGATCAGGACATCGACCTCGTCATTCCACGTGGCGGGGAGGGGCTGATCCGCGCGGTCGCGAAGCATTCGACCATTCCCGTCCTCAAACATTACCAGGGCGTCTGCCACGTCTACGTCGACCGCGACGCCGATCTCGACATGGCCCGTCGCATCGCCGTCAACGCCAAGTGCCAGCGACCGGGCGTCTGCAACGCCATGGAGACCCTGCTCGTCCACGAGCAGGTGGCCGACCGGTTCCTGCCCGCCGTCGCCGAATCATTGCGTGAGCACGGCGTCGAGCTGCGCGGTGACGAGCGGACGGGCGCGATCATCCCTGACGCTTTGCCGGCCGAGGAAGACGACTGGTCGGCGGAGTACCTCGATCTCATCCTCGCCATCCGCGTGGTCGCCGACTGCGACGAGGCGATCGAACACATCAACCGGTACGGCTCGCGTCACAGCGACGCGATTGTTACCGCTGACCGCGACGCCGCCGACCGATTTCTCCAGCAGGTTGATTCCGCGACGGTCTACGTCAACGCCTCGACGCGCTTTACCGACGGCGGGGAGTTCGGCCTCGGCGCGGAGATCGGCATCAGCACCGACAAACTCCACGCCCGCGGGCCGTGCGGGATCGAAGCGCTGACGACGTACAAGTACATCATCGACGGCGACGGACAGGTGCGCGAGTGACCGGCGCTGGAACCGGTCCGCCCGGCGCGGTTCATCGAGCGTCGCGGGTTTATTCTTCGGGTTTGGCGATCTGCCAGTAGTCGAGTTCGACCGGGGCCTGTCGGCCGAAGACCGTCACGAGCACACGGACGCGGGCCTTTTCCGGCATGACCTCGTCGACCGTGCCTTCGAGGTTCTCGAACGGGCCGTCCTTGATGATGACGTTGTCGCCCTGGTTGAATTCGAGCTTGACGGTCGGTTCCTCGTCCGGCCGGCGCGAGTCGAAGAGCATCTTCTCGACCTCGTCCGGGGACATCGGCGTCGGCCGCCCGGCGGTGCCGACGAAGTCGCCGACGCCGGTCGTCTCCTTGATGAGGAAGAAGACGTCCTGCGGGATGCGGCCGTCCTCTTCGAGCTGCATTTCCACGAAGACATAGCCCGGGTAGAGCTTGGTCTCGGTCACCTGCTGCTTGCCGCCCTTGAGCGTCTTGGTCTTTTCGGTCGGGACCATGATGCGGCCGACGAGGTGCTCCATGCCCTCGATCTGGACCTTGCGCTGGAGCGTCTCGCGGACGTAGTTTTCCTTGTTGGACGCGACGCGGAGGACGAACCAGTTCATGCCCTCGCGGTACATGGGCATGTCGACGGCCGGGTCGAACGGTTCGTCGTCCTTGCCGGCTTCATCGACGGGACCGTCGGTCTGCCCGGCGGCGTTCGCGGGCTTGCCCTGTGTCTGGTCCTGCCCGGGGTCCTGATCCTGTCCGGGGTCCTGATCGCGGGCCTGCTCGGTGGACTGGTTGTGCTCGTCGTGTGCGGTCACGGTCGAGGCCTTCTGATGAGTCATGGTCGAACGCCCCTTCGGGACGATTGGAACGGGGCCGAACAAGCCCCTGGGTATCACGCCGGAACGATCAGCCCCCGGCTTCGAGCACGTTGGCCGCCTGGAAGATGTACGCGAACCCGAGGTCCAGCAGCCAGATGACGACGGCGACGAAGACCACGAGACTGAGCACCGCGCGGGTCATCGCAAACAATTCGCTTCGCGACGACCAGTTCACCTTCTTCATTTCCCCCTCGGTGGCGATCATGAAGTCGACGACCTTCGGTTTTGTGGCGATCAGGTAGTACGCCATCGCGCCGAAGAAGCCCACGATGAGAATCGCCACGGCCCCCTGCACGTACATCGGCTCGAAGCCGAACAGCCGCACGTTGCCGAGGTGGTCCCACAGCCACATCGCTCCCATGAGGATGACGATGGCGGCGGCGACGCCGGAGACGGTCCGCGTCCAGTACCCCTGACCGCGTTTGTAGATGGCGATGCCCATGACAGGACGAACTCCATGATCGGGTGGCTCTGGCCCGCGCCGACCCGAGGGGGCCAGGTCCGCACGGGCGGGGAAGAACACGCCGGGGGTGACTCGAACACCCAACCTGCGGATTTGGAATCCGCTGCTCTGCCAATTGAGCTACCGGCGTAGGGAAGATTTTTCCAGCAAGCACTCGACGACGCGCCGCACCGGGTCGACGGATCGCGCGCCGCTTACTTGCGCTTGATCTTATGCAATGTGTGCCGGCGCAGGCGGGGGCAGTACTTTTTCATGCCCTCTTTGAGCTTCTCATCGATGCCGCCCTTGACACGAATACTCGTGCGGTAATTCAGATCGTTCGTCTCGGTGCACTGCAGCCAGACGAATTCGCGGTCGAGTGCTTTCTTCGCCATGATAAACCTCGAATCAGGCCCCCGGCCGGCGGCCGGGGGCCCAATGGGATGGATTGCCTTTTACTCGACGATCTTCGTCACGACGCCGGAGCCGACCGTGCGGCCGCCTTCACGAACCGCGAAGCGAAGGCCCTCTTCCATGGCGATGGGCTTGCCTTCGAGGTCGATCGCCATCTGCACGTTGTCGCCCGGCATGCACATCTCGGCGCCGCCGAGCAGGTCGAGCCGGCCGGTTACGTCCGTCGTGCGGAAGTAGAACTGCGGCTTGTAGCCGGAGAAGAACGGCGTGTGGCGGCCGCCCTCTTCCTTGGTCAGCACGTAGACCTCGGCCTCAAACTTCGTGTGCGGCGTGATCGAGCCGGGCTTGCAGAGCACCTGGCCGCGTTCGATCTCGTCCTTTTCGATGCCACGCAGCAGGCAGCCGACGTTGTCGCCCGCCTCGCCGGACTCGAGGATCTTGTTGAACATCTCGACGCCGGTGACGGTGGTCTTGCGCGGCTTTTCGTTCAGGCCGACGATCTCGACCTCTTCGCCGACCTTGACCATGCCGCGCTCAATACGGCCGGTGACGACGGTGCCGCGGCCTTTGATCGAGAAGACGTCCTCGACGGGCATGAGGAACGGCTTGTCGGTCTGCCGCTCAGGCGTCGGGATGGTGTCGTCGAGGGCCTGCATGAGGTCGTCGATCGGCTTGCACGCCTCGTCGTCAGCGCCGCTGGCCTCCATCGCCTTGAGCGCCGAGCCACGAATAATCGGAATGTCGTCGCCGGGGAAGTCGTACGCACTGAGCAGTTCACGGACTTCGAGTTCCACGAGCTCGAGCAGTTCCTCATCGTCGACCTGGTCGCACTTGTTGAGGAACACGACGATCTGCGGCACGCCGACCTGACGGGCAAGCAGGATGTGCTCGCGGGTCTGCGGCATGGGGCCGTCGGTGGCGGCGACGACGAGAATCGCCCCGTCCATCTGGGCCGCGCCGGTAATCATGTTCTTCACGTAGTCCGCGTGACCCGGACAGTCGACGTGAGCGTAGTGGCGGTTCGGCGACTCGTACTCCTGGTGCGAGGTCGCGATCGTGATGCCGCGCGCCTTCTCTTCCGGCGCGTTGTCGATCTGGTCGAACGCCCGCGGGCTCGCCAGGCCGAGGTGGGCCTGACGCATGGTGATCGCGGCGGTCAGCGTGGTCTTGCCGTGGTCGATGTGACCGATGGTGCCGACATTGACGTGTGGCTTGGTTCGCTCGAATGTACCCTTGGCCATTTGGGCTTTCTCCAACAGTTACTGGCCGGGCGGTGAGGGGACCCGGCAACCCACGTTCAGGAAAAATCGGTCGACAAAGGACCTTCCTTCGCCGACGAGTTCGTCGTGTGCGGCCACACCGCCGGGCCCACGCCCGACCGGCGATCCGCGAAGCCACCGACGGGACTTGAACCCGTGACCTCACCCTTACCAAGGGTGTGCTCTACCACTGAGCTACGGTGGCACAAGACAATCGACACAAGGTCGATCGACACGATGACACGATGAAAAGCCGCCCCCGGAGGGACGGCAAGAACCATAGTGTAGCGACTTGCGCGACCGTGGCAAGCAGCCTGATCCTGCCGCGGCCGGCCCGACCGCCGCGGGGGCCAACGCCGCCTTCTGCGCCGGCCCCGCCCCCCAGAAACGCCTCCTACAAGCACCGTCGCCAAAGTCCTCGAAAACGCCCCCGCCCCCACGCGGAACCACGCACGGACGGCAGGGGCGACCCGGCGGCTCCCGTCAGTCGCGGGATTCATCCGGGTCGGCCTCGCCGCCCCCTCGATTGAGTTCCGCTGCCTGGTGCGTCGGATCCTTTAGCGCTTCTTCGAGGGCCAGCACCGCGTAGACCGTCGCCATCACGGACTCGCCCTCAAGCCAGCGATCCGCCTCGTTCGACCACGAGCCGTCATCTCGCTGCCGCTCAACAATCGCGTCGATCATCGCTTCGCGCCAGTTGTGCTCCCGGCCGGCGTCGTCCTCGATCACATCCTGCTGGGAGACGACCAGCGCCCGCCCCATCGCGTGGTAGTAGTAATACAGCCCCTGCAGGCCCATCCCCGGGTTCTCTTCAAACGTGAAGTGCTTTCGAATCCAGTCAAACGCCGCCCGCACGCGCAGGTCATCCGGCGAGAGGCCGGCGTAGAGCATGCTCTTGAATCCGGCGTAGGTCATCGAGCCATAGCTGCGGAGACTCCGCTCGGCGCCTTCGGGAATGTCCCGGCCGTCGCGGCCCTCGCCGGCGTATTCGCTGGCCATCGATTCGCCGCCGCCCGCCGGCGTGTAGACAAATCCGCCGTCATCGCCCGCCCACTCTGATGGATTCGTCTCGCTGAGGTTCTGCGCCCGGGTCAGGAACGCCGCCGCCCGCTGGAACGCCGGCTCGTCAGGGCTGTAGCCCGCGTCGTACAGGGCGTCGAGCATCATCTGCGTGTTGGAGAGATCCGGCCGGCCGTGCCCGCCATACCCTGCCCCTCCGAACCAGTCGTCTTCCGGGCCGATGCCCTCGTCCTGATCCCACTGGTTGTCGACGAGCCACTCCGCCCCGGCGTCGACGTCCGCCCGGAACCGGTGGTCGTCCAGACTCGCCAGGGCGGAGACGACGCTGGCGGTGACGTAATTCGCCAGCGCCCCGCCGACAAACGAGCCGTCTGGACGGCGGTGATCGAACACGTACGCGAGCGCTTGCTGAAAATGCGGTTCATCCATGACCGATTCATCAGCCTGCACCATCGCCTTGATCGCCATCGCGGTGATCGCGACCGAAACCGGCGCGACGCGGTCGGGATCGTCGGTCGGGCCGATCTTCGCTTCGGTCATCCATCCGCCATTGTCGTCCTGCGTTTCGCGCAGGTACGCGATGCCATCGTCAATCGCCTGCCGGGCCCGGTCCCAGTGCTCGTCACTGATCGGCACCGCGCGGCGGTCCTCAGCGATGCGGAACGTCGGCGGCAGGGGGAGCATGACTTCCTCGGGCAGCGTCGGCGGGTCGGTCTGACCGACCTGGTCCGGATTGATCCGCTCATCGAGCGGCCCGGTCGGCGGGTCGAGCAGATCCTCGCCCGCGACCTTAACCGTCCGATCCGGCCCGTCGCCGGGTGACTCCGCCCCGCCGCCGTCCGCGGCCACAGCCGCGCCGGCCGCGAGCATCACCCCCCCGGCGGCGACCGAAGCAGAAGCAACTCTCAAAAAATCCATCTCACGCGAGCGGCTCGCCCGATG
>SLJD01000163.1 GCA_007135295.1 Phycisphaerales bacterium | reverse complement strand
CCCGGTGCGGTCGGCCCACATGCTGGGCTGCCGTGGGCGGAACCAGCACCAATCCGCAGCTCTGCGGCAAGACCATCGACAAATCCAGCCCGACGCAGATCGTCGACTCGCTCATGCAATGGCCCGATGGCACGCGCATGATGGTCTGTTCGCCGGTCGTCCGCGGCAAGAAGGGGTACCACCGGGAGGTGATCGAGGGACTTCAGAAACAGGGCTACGTCCGCGCCCGCGTCAACGGCGACGTCATCGACATCCGCGAAGCGCTCAAGGAAGGCGGCGACAATCCGCTCGGCCTCGGGCGGTATGAGCAGCATTGGATCGAGGCCGTCGTCGACCGCGTCGTCATCAAGCCCGATGCGCGGCAGCGGCTGGCCGAATCTGTCGAGGCAGCACTGCGGCTCGCTGACGGCCTGCTTGTCATGCTCGTCGAACAGGACAGCGAGTGGACTGAGCATCGCTTCAGCGAGAAGTTTGCCTGCCCGGATCATCCCGAGTGCGCCCTGGAAGATCTTGAACCGCGCCTGTTCTCGTTCAATTCTCCGTACGGCGCGTGCCCGGAATGCGACGGACTCGGCATGATCAATGAGTTCGATGAACAGCTTGTCGTTGCCGACCCGACGCTGAGTCTTCGCGACGGCGCGATCGAGCCGTGGCGAAAGAACGGCAAGCGGATGAACATGTACTACAACCGCATGATCCGCGCGTTCTGCCGGCATGTCGGCGTTGATTCTAATGATTCGTATGAATCCATGTCCCGTCGAACGCGGCGGATGCTCATGCATGGCACGAACGACCGGGATGAACGCGAGTTTGATTTCAGCTTTGAAGGGGTTCTGCCGAATCTTCGCCGCCGATACGAGAATTCAGACAGCGACTTCGTTCGCGAGCGATTGCGCGGTTACATGACCGGCGCGACCTGCCCGGCCTGCCGCGGCGAGCGGCTCCGCGCGCCCTCACTGGCGGTGAAGGTCTCGAGTGGATCACTCGAGCTCAACATCGCCGAAGTCACGTCGATGACGATTGACCAGGCGGTTGGCTTTTTTGACACCATCGAGTTGACGGATGAGCAGCAGCGGATTGCGGAGCCGATCCTGCGAGAGATCCGCGCCCGCCTCGGCTTCCTGGCGTCGGTCGGGCTGAACTACCTGACGCTGAATCGCGGCAGTTCCACGCTCTCCGGCGGGGAAGCCCAGCGCATCCGCCTCGCCACGCAGGTTGGCTCCGGGCTTGTCGGCGTGTGCTATGTGCTCGACGAGCCGACAATCGGCCTGCACCAGCGTGATAATGACCGGCTGATCAACACGCTGCGCCACCTGACCGATATCGGAACTACCGTTCTCGTGGTCGAGCATGACGAAGACATTATCCGCGCGGATTACCACATTGTCGACATTGGCCCAGGCCCCGGCCGGCACGGCGGCACTGTTGTCACACAGGGGACGATCGATGACATCGTCAACTGTCCTGAGTCGCAGACCGGCGCGTTTCTCAGCGGTCGACGGACAATCAACGTGCCCGAGGCCCGCCGGTTACTCAATGAATCGGAAGCCATCATCGTCAAGGGCGCCCGAGCCAACAACCTGAAATCGATCGATGTGCCGTTTCCGCTCGGTGGGATCGTTTGCGTCACCGGCGTATCTGGGTCGGGCAAATCGACGCTCGTCAACGATGTGCTCTACAAAGCCACCCGCAAAGAGGTGACTGGGTCTCGCCTCGTTCCCGGTCTGCACACGCGCGTGAACGGGCTTCGCCGCATTGACCGGGTTATCCAGGTCGACCAGTCTCCGATCGGGCGCACACCGCGCTCCAACCCGGCGACATACACCGGCGTCTTCGATGAGATTCGCCGCATCTTCACTCAGACGAAGGAGTCCAAGGTTCGCGGTTATAAGCCCGGCCGTTTCTCCTTTAATGTCAAGGGCGGCCGATGCGAAGCGTGCCAGGGCCAGGGCGTCAAGAAGATCGAGATGCACTTTCTGCCGGATGTGTTCGTTACGTGCGAGATCTGCAAAGGCGCGCGATACAACCGCGAGACGCTCGAGGTCAAGTATCGCGGCCAGACCATCGCGGATGTTCTCGACATGACCGTGGAAGAGGCCGTCGAGTTCTTTGAGAACCATGACCGCGCCCGTCGGATGCTCGAATGCCTGCGCGACGTCGGGCTCGATTATGTGCAACTCGGCCAGCCATCGACCACGCTTTCCGGCGGGGAGGCGCAGCGCATCAAGCTCGCCAGTGAGCTTGGCAGCCCGTCAAGCGGTCACACGCTGTACGTCCTCGACGAGCCGACGACCGGGCTTCATTTCGCGGACATCGAGAAGCTGCTCGGCGTACTCAATCAGCTCGCGGACCACGATAACACCCTGGTGGTCATTGAACACAACCTCGACGTTGTCAAGTGCGCCGACTGGATCATTGACCTGGGACCGGAAGGCGGTGATCGCGGCGGACAGCTCATTGCATCCGGCACGCCTGAAGATGTTGCGGCTGTGAAAGCGAGCCATACCGGCCGGTATCTCAATCCGATGCTCAACCGACGCCGGTCGCGAGCCGTATCCCGTGCCCCCTCAGCTGGCACATCCGCGGCCACAGTGTCATCGGCGGGATGACCGAGTCCGTCCCGGCTCGCCGTCGGCCACAGCTTCGGCCGGTACGTGCCAGCCGCCGTCAAGACTTGCGCTCGCTTCGCTGGGGGTTGAGTACCGCGAGAAGAACAGAACCATCGCGACGACGACCATCAGCGCAAGGCAACTCCATACCCCGCCGGCGGAATCCGTTGACTCAGCCCGGCAAGCCCGGCAGATCGCCTCGGTCGCTTCCGGCATGGTGTTGGGACGATCGTGACCGATGGTCATCCCGGCATCCTCCAGTTCGATCCCGCGGAACAAAGTGTCCGACGCAATCATCCGATTTTTTCCACAGCCCGGCCACCGGCGACCGGCTGCCGGCTCGCAACTGAAAACTGCTGCACGACACAGAACGCACAACTTCGCGCGAAGCATTCCCGGACCATCGGATGTCGCAGAGATGGCGCCCGCCAATTCCTCGCATACTCCTTATCGGATCCAAGGCACCGACAGGATGCGGTTATCGGTCACAAACTCCGACAGGCTCATTTTAGAGCGCGCTGGAACGTGACGTTGGCTGATCGTTCGGGCCGGGCGTGCCGAACAGCGCTCGCACGATTTCCAGGTCGGCTTCCGTGGTGATCTTCAGGTTTCGTGGGTCGCCCTCGATCACATGCACATCTTCCCCAAGGTGCTCGACCAACTGTGCGTCATCGGTCACGCCTTCAGGACTGCCCTGCGTATACGCCCGCCGAAGAAGGTCGGCTTCAAACAGCTGTGGCGTCTGAATCGCCCTCAGGTGATCCCGACTGACCGTCTCAGTCGATCGCCAGGCAATGACATCCTGCTTGCCACTGCTTCCGAGAATGGCGTCGGCAATCGGATCATCCTGCTTTGCGGCATCCACAGCATCGTCCTCCGCTACGCGGCGGAGTGTCGAGCTGACCGCCACGCCCGGAACGACCGCTGCCAGAGTGGAGCCCGCTTCGAACACACGGCTGAGCAAATCATCGCTTACCAGAGGCCGGGCGGCATCATGAACGGCAATGTGGGTGCATTCAGCAGGAACGTGTTCGATCGCATTCCTCACCGACTCCCAGCGGGCCTGCCGTCCCCCGGCCACGAGCCGGGCTCCGTGAAATCCCAACGTCGGACCGATGCGTTCGGTCAGGATATCAAGGCGGCTTGGCGGAACCGCGACGATCACGGTTTCAACTTCCGCCCGGCGAGCAAAGGCCTCGACCGAACGGATCAAAACAGACCGGCCGCCCAGATCCTGAGCAAGCTTGTCAACTCCGCCAAACCGGCTGCTCTGCCCGGCAGCGGCGAGAATGACGCCGACTTTCATGCTTGAGCGATCCATAGGGCCATCGTATCGCGCTGATCCCGTTCTGGCAGGCACTTGTGCACCGTCACCCCTCGTGGCGCAACGCTCCTACGCCGCCTGGTCCATTTCCCGTGCAACAAGTCGAATCGATCGAGTCGGGCCATCTCCCTGCCGGTATTGAATCTCGCGGTTCTCGTTCCAGCCGATCTTGACCGGTCCGCGAAGTTCGCGTTCAAACATAATCTCTCGCCCCCCGACCTTCAGCACGGACTTGGGGTGGACCATCTTGTTGACGAAGACGTCAACCTGCTGCTTCGCCCCGACTTCCTTGAAAATCTCCTGGCGTTTGCGTTCACACGCATCGAGTTTCTTCTGCAACTGCTCAATGTCCATCGCAAGTTCTGTCAGCTTTTCCTTGTCCTCAGCGGCGAGCTTGTCACCCTGCCGGGCCAACTGGTCGTATTGATCCTGAAGCTGATCGATCTCCTGTCTGATCGCCTTGACGAGACCATCCAACCGAGTGAGTTGAGAACTGACAAGAGGTGCGGCACCAAGCACGAGAACAGTCGGTGTATCGCCATCCGAACCAAGCGTGCCGATGTTTGCTGATCCGGTCACTATCGACTGTCCGCCGATCAGGGCGCCGTATTCCAGATTCAGGTCTCCGCCGACAATCAGTTCACAGTTGATGACTTCACGACGAACGTTCAGTGACCCCCGAATCCGACCCCGGACGTTGTTCATGAAGCCGATCTCCGCATCACCGTCGATCAGCAACTGCCCCCGATCCTTTGCTGCCATGCCCCGCGCGCAGCTGAAGTTCCCCCCCGCCACGATTGTTGCAGCTTCGATGAGCCCGTAGACGTTGACGTCTTCGGTGGCCTTGACCACAAAACGGTCCCGCACGCCCTGATTGACGGTAACTGTTCCATCGAAATCAATGTTGCCGGTGGAAAAATCAACATTTTTCCGGATCTCAAGCAGCCGGATGATCTTCAGCTCATTCCGGGCGAAATCAACCACACCGTCGACCTGAGCGTGAACACGGCCGGCCTGGTCAATGAGAACGGTGTCGTCAACCTTCAGCTCAAACGGCTTGCCCTCCTCGGAGGGAATCGGCTGACCGAAGATGTCTTCGCCATCGACGCCCGGCTCGGGAGGCATCACGGTCGCGATATGTTGGTCGGCATTGACGCAGATGTACTGGTGCTGGTTGTAATGGTCGACCTGCCTGGCTTCACCTTCCCCGTTCGCTGCCTCAACGTCATCGCTACCTTCGGCTTCTCCGTTATCGGCTTCAGGACCAACTTCCCACGCCAGATATCCATCAGCACCCTTGTGAGGCGGTCGCGCCTCGGCAACGACATGCTCCACCGGCTTCGGGTCGGCCCGGAACACTTCGAACGCCTCTTCCACGCGACGCTGAACTGTTGCGGAAACCACTACTTTCTCGGACTTCAGCGCATCGAGAACCGCCTGAAGACTCAGCGCTTCAGGATCGGCCTGTCCGGACAGCACCAGCCGGGCTTCCTGCCCGTTCTGATCCACCCGGACGTCGAATCCGGTTTGGTTGGCCGGCGTTGACATTCCACTCTTACTATCGGTCCGCACACCCGCGCAACCCAATCGACCCGCCCGTTTTCAGGACGAATCTCCGGAGAAATACGCAGGTCGACACACCTCGGCCCGAGCCACTCTCTCGCACCCGGCTCCTGCGTTCAGACAGCATCCGATAACTCGCCGTTACCGCTCACGACAAGCCGCTTGCATCCTCATCGTCGTACTGATGAACTGAGACGCTCGTGGCCAATTGGCGGCGAATCTGCTGATAAAGCGCGTCGCGCGGCATGCCCTGCATCGAACGCCGAATCGAGCGTGCCGATCGCTTCGGTGTAGCGATATGCACCACCGGCTCGCCCGGCTTCACGGCGGGCAACGTTGTCATCCCCAGTATGATCCCATCGGCCGGGGCGATAAGAATCGATCGGGCGTCGCCAAAGAGACTCATGTTCGCAGCCAGCGGCTGGCCCGCCTCGACCACATCTCCCGGAGCGACAAAGAAACGCAGGATCCCACCGACTTCCGCCCGGACCCAGGTGGTACGGTCAATCCGCGTCTGGTAGAGCGGCCGGACTGGATCGCCCTCCATCATTCCCAATTCAATGAGGACGTTGTCAACCCCACGGACGCCCATCTCCACGACACCGGGCTCAATCTTCCACACCTCACCGGCTTCGAGGATGATCGTCGGACATCCGGCCCGGGTGGCTTCCCGTCGCAGCGTGTTCAGCGGACCGCGATCGTTCACAATCAGTTCGCAGCCAAAGGAATGCGCCAGCCGGCGAACGCCCGGATCAGCCAGATCGGCGCGAATATTCGGAAAGTTCGTCCGCCGAACCGCCGCGGTGTGCAGGTCAATCCCGAAGTCGCACTTCAGCACAAGTTCACTGAACAGGATGGCCGCGAGGCGACTGGCCAGCGAACCACTGTCCGCCCCCGGAAAACTTCGATTCAGATCACGTCGATCCGGCAGGTAGCGGTCATGCGTCTCGAAGCCGAAAACATTCACCACGGGCACGCAGATGAGCGTTCCTGCCACGAGCGGCGGCGGACGACCGATCATCAGTTCCCGGATAATCCCGGTGCCATTCAGCTCGTCGCCATGCACCGCCGCGGTAACAAAAACCGTTGGTCCCGGCCTCTCGGCCCGGATCACACGCAGGACCATCGCGAGCGGATCGCCTGCATAACTCTCACTGACCTTCAAGCGAACATCCTGGGTTTCGCCCGGCTCAATCTCCGCCCCGCCGATGGATAGCGGTTGTCGAATTTTCCTGCGGCGCGCCATGTCGCCATCATACCGCAGCGCGAAGTGAGCGCACGGAGAAGCAGTGCTGGCGCCCGACAAATCTTAAGGTCGGCGTATCACACCTGATGCCGGCCCGCCGGCAACTGCTTCCGGCTCCGGCGTCAATTCATGCCGCAAAGCCCCTTCTAGATTCGGAAACCGCCATTGAAACCCGCTCTGCTGTAACCGCTTCGGAACGACGTTCATGCTCGAAAGCAACATCTCATCAGCCATCTCGCCGAGCATCAGACGCGCTGCGAATGCCGGCAGCGGCGCAATGGTCGGGCGATGCAGCACGCGGCCCAGGATCGTGGTAAACGTTTCGCTGGTCAGCGACTCCGGAACGACTACATTCACCGGCCCCGCGAGATCCTCCGTAGCGACCGCATGGAACATGGCGCCGACGGCATCGTCGAGATGGACCCAGCTCCAATACTGCCGCCCCGTCCCGACACGCCCGCCGGCTCCCATCTTGAACGGCCGGACCATCTTGGCAAGCGCCCCACCTCTGGAACTGACGATCATGCCGAACCGTAGATTCACGGTTCGGATACCCGCTTGACGGGCTGGCTCGCATGCGGCTTCCCACGCCTGCACAACCTCAGAGAGGAATCCTGTGCCGGGGCCGGCCGACTCATCAATCATCGCATCGCCACGATCGCCATAATAATGCACGCCGGATGCGCAGAGAAACACTTTGGGCGGCTGTTGCATCCGAGCCAGTGCCTCCGCAATCAGGTGCGTACCGCTGACTCGGCTGTCCCGGATCCGCCGTTTCTGTTCATTCGACCAGCGCCGTGCTGCGATATTCTCGCCGGCCAGATGCACCACAACGTCGATACCGTCAAGCGCGGCCGGATCAAGCTCGCCCCGGGACGGATCCCACATCACCGTCTCATCCGATCCGCCGGACGGACTTCCCGGCCGGACAAGCTGGATGCACTGCTGCCCCTCTGCCGCGATCCGTTCACGCAATGCCGAACCAAGCATGCCGCTCGCGCCGCTGACTGCCCATCGGATCGAGTTCGGTTCATCGTGTTCTGACATCGCATTTCCTGTCAACGGAGGTCGAATCATCATGCCATGTCAGTACACGGCATATCCAGCACGCGATCCTATGACCCGTTTGCCCGTCGAGCAGGATTGGCGAAGTTGCTCGGCATCGGCTTGCGTCGTCGCCGTCAGCCGAAAAAAACATTCATGGACGGGAGCGGTGACTCGGTTGCTGCCGCCGGCCGAATCACCGCCCCCTGCCCTCATTCCGACCTATACGCTTACTGGCACTTTGTCCCAGATTCGTGCCGGCCGACGCCGCCGCCGATTGCCGACCTCGCCCCATCACATCCCCCAAAATGAATACGAGGTCGAACAGATCGACGACGGGCCGGACCAGCACACATCACCACCCTTCCCCCGCTCGATCAGCGAGACTGGATCTTCAGCGGCACGGGGCGGCCATACGAGGCCCTTCCACAGGGAACTATGCTGAAATTCCCGTGATCCTGCGCGCAAAGCCAAAAAAATTTGATTTTTTGCCTCGCAGCATGCGTTGGAGCTGCTCCGCCACCCGAAGCATCGGGGCAATCGATATTCCCACTCAACATGAAGGCTCAAACGCATTCACAACCGAGCACGCGACAGAATCCGGGGGTAGCGGTATCATGCGCCCCTTTGGAATCGCGATGCCCCAAGGCACCGCGATGCTCCAGGGCGCTTAGCTCAGTTGGCTAGAGCACTGCCGTTACATGGCAGGGGTCACTGGTTCGAGTCCAGTAGCGCCCATTGAGAGGGACCCTCTTGATGGCAGAGCTGGAGAATG
>SLJD01000053.1 GCA_007135295.1 Phycisphaerales bacterium | reverse complement strand
GGAAGCGGACTCGCTGCGCTCGCAGTCGGCCGGCTTCAACCCCGAGGACTGGAGCGCCCGCCGGCGCGATCAGGGCCGCATCGACGTGATCCGCTTCCATCGCAGCGAACTGAACATCAAGACGGCGCGGCGGCTGCGCAACATGCTTGATGAAGAGCAGGTCCGGCGGCTCGGACGGCTTCCGGACGACCTGAACTTCGTCGATTCCTCATCGAGCAGCCGGATGGTGATGTACTGAACGAAGGCGGTGGACTGACTGCGCGGCTCCGTCACCTTACCCGGCGAGCACCTCATCCGGCGAGCGACGCGTCGGGGCGGCTGGTCAGCGTGAAGCGGTAGCCGAGGTGACGGCGGTACCGGATGTTCTCCAGATCCACCCGCCGGGCAAAGTCCATCGCCTCCTTCTTTGTGAAGGCGGCCTGCACGCTGACCACGGCGTCATGGCGAGCGATCGGCGGGGTGAGCCATGCGACCGATCGGACGATGCCCATCGCCAGCGGCGACCGGACGAGGTCGTTCCAGATCAGTCCGTGCCGGCCGAGTCGCTGCATGATCCGAAGTACGGTCAACGCTTCCATGTCGCGCAGGTGGTGGAGGAACAGCCCGGCGTGGCAGAAGTCGAACGAGCCGGCGTCGTACCGGTCGGTCAGCGACCGGGCATCGGCCTCCGCGATCGTGATATGCGGGGCGAGATCGGGATGCTGCGCGACATGCCGGCGGGCGAGATCGAGCGTGGTCCGGTGGTTGTCGATCGCGGTGACGTGCAGTCGGCGGCCGGTCTGTTGCGCCCAGTGCACCATCGCCAGGGGAATGTCCGCCGAGCCGGTCGCGAGATCGAGCACCTGAATGGGGTCATCCAGCACGCCGCGCTGTTCGCCTTCCTCGATCCATTGCCGCAGCGGACGCATCGCGGCGCGAACGCCCGCGCCGGTCCGGTTCGCCAGCCGCAGAAACCGCAGCGCTTCATCGAGCGCAGCAGCGTCAACGTCCGGGGCGTCCATCTTCTCCGGCGTCAGCACGCGGCCGGTCAGCATCTGCGGTTCGCCGGGCGTCGCGCCGGTCATGGCTGACGACGCATGGCGCTGTGACCGTCGATGGCACGATGTACTTCCATGGCGGGCACGATCATCATCGCTTCATCGCCTGTTCAATTTCGCGGACGGTCTTGGGGATGTTCCGGGAGAGGTTGCGGCACCCCTGTTTCGTGACGACGACGTCGTCTTCGATGCGCACGCCGATCGCTTCATCGGGAAGGTACACGCCCGGCTCGATGGTCAGCACCGCCCCGGCCTTGAGCGGTGCGTCGGGGGCGGGGTCGTGCGTTTCCAGGCCGAGGTGGTGGCCGATCGAATGGATGAACGCATCGCCGTAGCCGGCCTTCGTGATGACGGCCCGGGCGGCCTGGTCGATTTCATTCATTCGAGCGCCGGGGGTGATCGCCTTGATCGCCGCCTCCTGCGCCTTGAGAACGAGTTCGTAGACCTCGCGCTGGCGATCCGTGAACGTGCCGCTGGCGGGGATCGTACGTGTGACGTCCGCGGCGTACCCGTTCCAGACCGCGCCGGAGTCGATGCAGATCAGGTCGCCGTCCTCGACCACGCCGTCGTTGTCGCGGTAGTGCAGGACGGTGCTGTTGATCCCGGAGCCGGCGATGGTCTGAAACGCCGTCCGCCTTGACCCGTGGCTGCGGTACGTGTGTTCGAGCAGGTCCTGCACCTCGTACTCGCGCATGCCCGGCCGGACGTTCGTCAAGACGTTCTGAAAGCCGTCGGCCGTGATGTCGACCGCGTGCTGGATCTGGTCGATCTCGGCTTTCGATTTCACGCACCGCAGGTCCGTCAGCAGGTCGGAGCGGTCCTCGATCGACACGCCCGGGACGCGTTCAGCGACCTTCCTGTACAGTTCAAGGTCCGGCGAGATCGGCTGATCGTACTGGGCAAGCGGGTGCAGGCAGGCCAGCGAACGGGTGCGCTGCGCGCTGTCATTGAGAAAACGGCCGAGCATCGGCAGCCGGAAGATGCTCTGGATGCCGAGCCGCTCGCGCAGGTCGCTTCCGATCGCGTCGCGGTAGCCGTCCCATTTCTCGACTTCGGGATTGAGCGGGCGAAGAAAGAGCATGACGCGGCGTGATTCAACGGGATGCGTCGGATCAAGGCGCAGCACAGCGTCCGGCTCATCGACCAGGCCTGTCAGGTACTCGAAATGCGGATGCGGGCGAAAGGGCGTGTCGTGATCCGACGGGGCGGGGCCGGCGAAGACGAGCGCGGCCGACCGCTTCAGCGCGGTGAGCAGTTTGCGGCGGCGGGCGGCGAATTCTTTGAGCGGAACGTCCTCGTGAGGCATGCGAACTCCTGATCGTCAGCGGCTGAAGAATGAACGCACCGATCATATCGTCGCCGGCGCGTTCCACCGTCGCAAGTTCGCGCGTCACCTGTTCAGTTGGAAGGCGCAGCGGGATCAGGACGGCGGGGGCGCCATTCCGGCCGGACCATCCGGCAGCGCCCGCCGGTACCGCATGATGCGGATGTCCGGGGCGATCTGCGGGACTTCTCTGACAGCGCCGTCCGCGATGAATCCCGCCTGCTCGTAGAACCGGCGGCCTCGTTTGTTGTTCTCCAGCACCCAGAGCAGGACTTCCGTGAATCCGCTCTTGACCAGCGTGTCCAGCGCATGGGTGCACAACTGCCGACCGATGCCGCGACCCCAGTACTCGGCGAGCAGGTAGATCGCGTAGATCTCGCCGACCTGCCCGGCGACGTCGTTCCAGTCGCGGGCGGGGCCGGCGTTGGCGAACCCGGCGATCGTTTCATCGCATCGAGCGAGAAGGACGTGCTGGCGGTCGTCGCGAAGGATGCCGGCCCAGCGGTACGCGGCTCCGTCAGCAGTCATGGTCTGCAGGTACCCGGCCGGGAGGAGGTCGCGATACGCATCATGCCACGCCTGCACCTGCGTGCGGCTGATGGCTGGGGCGTCGTCGATGGTGGCCGGTTCAATCGTGATCGACGGTGCTTGAACTTCAGCAGGCATGACCCGGCTCCGCAGGATTACCATTCCGTGTGTTGTGTTCGGCTGGTGGGTCACATAATCCGAGCATCATTCTGTCTCGACGCTTTCTCGACCGGGCGGGGCACGACCATGCGGCCCGCAGGCAAGCCTTCAAACAAAGGCGGTGCGACCAGCCGGCGGCCGCACGAAAAACCGGCTGATCGCCCGCACGGGAAGAACCATATTCGGGGGCGTCTTATTCAGGCGACTGCAAACCGCCTTTTCTCCTGCCCCCTGAACACCTGTCTCCGGAACGAACGGCAGTGGGACTGTGAGAGCAATTCGTCTCAAGGCGACCGCCGGTTCCCGGAGTGATCGCTGCTTGGCCGGTCTGGCGTCGAACTTTGTTCCTCGAATGAAGCCGATGTGTCCCGAGGCAACCCGTTGGGGGATGACCCGGAAGTTTCGAGGGCCGAGGGGGTTGCGCCATGCTCCCGCCGGTCCTGCTCGGCTGCTCGGCGGATGCCGCTCAGCATCCCGTTGAACACGAAGGCATGGAACGGTTTGACGGCGTACCAATAGGCAAGCCCGGACAAGCCGCGCGGGCGGAAACGTGCCGTCTGCGTCAGCCGGCTGCGTGGCGGATCCGCACCGACCGATTCGATGTCGAAAGACAGATCCGCATCGCCGGGCAGTTTCATCTCGGCATGGAGTTGAAGGTGGCGGTTGGGGGTGACGGCCATGACGCGCCAGAAGTCCAGGGCTTCACCATAGGAGACGTTGGCCGGATCGCGCCGGCCGCGGCGAAGACCCGGGCCGCCGACCATGCGATCCATCGCCCCCCGCACTCGCCAGAGCCAGTCGGCGGCGTACCAGCCGTGCCCCCCGCCGACACGGCATACGGCTTTGTACACCATTTCCGCATCGGCGCTGATCTCAATAGTCCTTCGGTCGGTGAAAACGGTTCCTCCCGCCCAGTCGGGATCACCCGGCACTTGTCCAGCCGTGCTCCAGATCGTTTCAATGTCAGCCGATGCCGTCTTGCCGAGGGCCATGGCAATGGACTGTTCAACGCTGAACAGCTTCTGTGGCATCAACTGCGCGGCATCGTCGTTTCGACAGACGACGCGGTTTCGAAGCCCTTCTGCAAGCGGGCGGGCGATGTATCGATCGACGGGCGTGACGAGGTGAATCCACAGCGAACTCAGCCGTGGCGTCAGAAGCGGCACGGGGATGACCCATCGCCTCGGCAGGCCGCGCTGCTCGGCCATGACGTCCATGATGCGGCGGTAGCTCATGACGTCCGTTCCGCCGATGTCGAGCGTGCGGCCGGTCGTCTCCGGCGTGGTCAGCGTCATCAATAGATAGCCGAGCACGTTGCGTATCGCGATCGGCTGGCATTCGGTGTTGACCCAGCGCGGCGTGATCATGATCGGCAGCCGTTCGATGAGATACCGAAGGATCTCAAACGACGCTGATCCTGATCCGATGATCATGGCGGCACGCAGGACGGTGACGGGAACGGCCGTGCTGGCGAGCGCCGCTTCAACTTCACGCCGGGAGCGAAGGTGCGCACTGAGATTTTTGCCGAGTTCCCCGAGGCCTCCAAGGTAAATCAGGCGCTGCACGCCCGCCTGCTCCGCCGCGGTGGCGAAACGGGTCGCCATTCGCCGGTCGCGCTCGGCGTATTCACCGTGGGCAACAATCATGGAGTGGACGAGATAGTACGCCGCATCGCAGCCGCGCATCGCATCGGTAAGATCCTCGCTCTGATCGAGGTCGCACGCCACGATCTCGAGATGAGGATGATCGGCCCAGGGGCGGTTGGCGAGTTTCGCCGGCGTGCGAACAAGGCAGCGGACGGTATAGCCAGCATCGAGCAATCGCGGGGCCAGGCGGCCGCCGACATACCCCGTCGCACCGGTCAGGAGAACACGTTGCGGCGGGTCGATGCGGATGCCAGCCGATGGTGTGACGGATCTCGATTCGGCCATCAACGATGGTAGCGGGATGCCGGCGTGACGGCGCCATCTTCAGCGGCTGACCGCTTCGGCGCGATCCCGGCCACGATACAATGGGCAGCACCGGCGGCACGAGTGCGTGACGCCGGCTTCGTTCGGGGAGTCACCGGACAAAGGGCTGCTCTGTCGTGATGCGTGTCAGTTACTGCGATGACTACTGGGTTCCGCTGCCTGAGAAGCATCCGTTTCCGATGGGGAAGTTTCCGGCGCTGCATCGGATCCTTCTCGAAGAAGGGCTGATTGATTCGCCGCGCATTGCTGCGCCGGATCAGGCGTCATGGGAAGATCTGCGACTGGCGCATACACCGGCGTACCTCGCCAAACTCGCCGAGGGCGGGCTTTCTGATCTCGAGCAGAAACGCATGCGTCTGCCGTGGTCGCCGCGGCTCGTCTACCGCTCTCGCATTGCCGCCCGCGGAACAACGAACGCGGCGCGATGGGCCTTGGCGGACGGCATTGCGGCGAACCTCGCCGGTGGGACGCACCATTCATTTGCGGATCGAGGCGAGGGGTTCTGCGTGCTCAACGATGTGGCAGTGGCGGTACGGGTGCTGCAACACGAAGAGCACATTCGCCGCGCGCTGATTGTCGACCTCGACGTGCACCAGGGCAACGGTACGGCAAGCATCTTCGAGCACGACGACCGCGTGTACACCTTCTCCATGCACGGCGAGCGGAATTATCCGTTGAAGAAGAGCCGCTCATCGCGGGACGTCGGCGTCGATGACCGGCTGACCGACGAGCCGTACCTCGATCTGCTCGCCCGCCACCTGCCGGAGGTCATCGACGCGTCGCGCGCTGATCTGCTGGTCTATGTCGCGGGTGTCGACCCGGCGGAAGGAGACCGCTACGGCCGGCTCTGCCTGACGCGGCAGGGACTGTTCGAGCGCGACCGCCTGGTGCTGGAAGCGGCAAAGCAGCACGGCATGCCGATCCTGCTTGTTCTGGGCGGCGGCTATGCGGCCACGCCGCACGAGACGGCTGACCTGCACGCGATCACGCACCGGGCGGCCCGTTCGGTGTTTGGCGGCTTGGCGTCGTCGACGAGCCATCACGTCCCGGCGCGGTGAACGCCATGCGCGTCGCAGCGATGGCGATGTTGCGCAGCAGCCGCTGGCGGAACCTGGCGGGGCTCATCTGGGACGGCGCTGCGCGACTCACCCGAACCGGCGCCGTTTCGCTGCCGATGGAGGCCTCGCGCCGCAACGCCCGCTTCGGGCATTCGAGCAACCCCCAGCCGGCCGGCAGTTCGTCCGGTTGAATCAGCCCCGCCGGGGCGGCGATGTACAGCCGGTCCGCCAGGCGGTATCGCGCGATCATCGAGAATTTCGTCTCGCCGTACAGTTGCCGCTCGACCCGGCGAAGGCGCCGGATGATGCGGCGGTACCCGGCTGACCGGCTGGCAGTGAAATCCCATTGCTCAAGTTCCGCGAAGAGGGCCGAGCCGGTCTGCCGCAGATGCGGTTCCTCGACGGGCAGGCGGGTCTGTTCGTAGCGCTCGCGGGCGGCATCGAGTCGGTCACGCCGGGCGAGCAGCGCCTGCACCTCGCGCCGATGGCGCAGGAAGTCGCCGCGCGACTGCTTGCACTCGATGACGACCGTCCGGACCTCGCGCGACGGTTTCGAAGTGGTTCCGGCAGATGACGCGATCGCTTCGAAGAGCGGGCCGGGCGATATCGGGCCAGCATCCGCCGGGCGGTCGGCGTAGCCGGCGACGTCGACGCGGTATCGGCTGATCGGGCAGCGCACCTCGGTCGCGACGGCGAGGTAGCCCTGGTCGATCAGCAGCGCCGCCGCCCACCGCTTGAGCCGTTCATGCGTCTGCGTTTCCACCGCCGCGCTCCGGGTTGGTCAGCTTGTCCCGGCGAGCCGGCGGACGGTCATCATGAACGAACGCTTCATGCTCGTGTGCATGCCGTAGACGATCGCCGCGAACGCGATCCCGGCGAACGCCGCGCCGGCAACGAGACTGACCCGCGCCCCGGCGAGGTCGGTGCGGAGCGTGTCGGGGATGGCGGCGGCGGGATAGACCATCGCCCAGGCGAGGTTGAGCGGGCTGAGACTCGTCATCACCGCGCCGAGGTACGGCACGTTCCGCCCGGCCGCTAGCGCGCAGCCGCCGATCACCGCCATGATCGTCAGCAGCACCGCGACCGAGGCGACGACCGAGCCGATCGTCCCGC
Organism: Phycisphaerales bacterium; assembly: GCA_007135295.1. Lineage (GTDB taxonomy): Bacteria > Planctomycetota > Phycisphaerae > Phycisphaerales > SM1A02 > SLJD01. Next base: position 1,376 of record SLJD01000053.1, on the reverse strand, counting down.
GACTCTTGATCGACCATTGCAGGCCGATCATCACCGTAAAGGCGAGAAACGGCACGAGCACGAGCGGCATCGCGATCGCCGCTTCCGGCAGCACCGCCGGCAGTTCAATCGTTCCCGTCGCGCCGGGTATCGGCTGCGTGACGTACACCCCGTCCGCCCGCCCGATGCCCCCGGCGGCGACGTACAGGCCGGCGAGGGCCATCGTGATGATCGGCACGAGCATCATCGGCAGCAGAAACTGCACGAGCCCGCGCAGCTTGCCGTACAGGTACGGCCCGGGCTGGATCGGCGTGGTGAGGATGATGTCGAGCGTCCCGTCCTCGCGTTCGCGGCTGACGGCGGTCGCACTCGTGTTCAGCGCCGCGAGCGTGACGACGACGATCTCCGCCGCGACGATCGTCAGCAGCGCGGCCTGAAACTCGCCGTGATTGAATGTGCCGGTGTGATAGAGCGCCAGCACCGTGATCGCCAGCGCCACGCCGAGCACCATGAACCCCCACCGCATCGTCACCGCCGCCAGCGTGTGCCCGCGGGCCGATGATTCGCGCCAGACGATCGGGTTCGTGCTGACGGAGCGGGCCGGCCGCTCGGTTGAGTCCCGCGCGCCGAGGCCGAGCATCCGCCGGTACCACGGCACCGTGCCGACGTTCGCCCCGATTACCCGCAGCCGGGCCATCGAGACCGCCAGCATCACGGTGCTCACGATCACGCACGTCCAGCAGAAAGTCGAGACCGGCAATTCCATCCACCGCCGTTGAAGCCAGAACGCGCCGGTTCCGGCAAGGTCCGGCGGGACGTACATGTTCGACCGCAGCAGCACTTCCAGCGCGAGAAACGGGTTGAGCGGCGTGAGAATCGTCGTGTGATACACCCCGGCCGCGGCCCCGGCGACGGGCTGGCGCAGTTGCAGGTCGAGCGCGTACGTCGCGAACAGGTACATCACGATAACGACGTAGAAGACGAACACCGCCCGCCGGCCGGCCGTGCGCGTGACGCTCAGCGTGATCGCGATCGACGCGACGAGCAGCGCGATCGAGCCGGCGATCGCGTAACTCGCGAAGATGTCCCGCCCCGGCACGCCGCCGAAAAACTGCGTCACCGCGAACAGCGGCAGCGTTGAGAACAGCAGCGCCAGGATAAAGAACAGCCGGCCGAGGAGGTTGCCCAGCACGATCTGCGCCGAGTTGAGTGGCGTCGTGAGCAGAATGTTCCACGTGTTGGGGTTCGCTTCCTGCGCGATCGCCCCGGCCATGAAGATCGGCGTCAGCAGGCAGATCAGCAGCACCTGGAAGTAGCTGATCCCTGCAAAGGTGAACGCCCCCGTCCGCGCCAGTTCCCGCATCGACAACGCTCCGCTGTCCTGCCCGATGAGCATG
>SLJD01000228.1 GCA_007135295.1 Phycisphaerales bacterium | reverse complement strand
TACCGGCTGGAGATGCCGGAGTTGCCCGTTCCCGACCTGCCGGGCCGGGTTTCGATCGCCCCGACGGCGGATGAGGTCATCGACCGACTCGCCGCGGATCTCGTCATGCATGCCCAGGCGTGTGTGCGGGAGTTCGGCGATTTTCATCTTGCGCTGTCCGGCGGGCCGAAGCCGGTCCCGCTGTACGAACGCCTGATGATCGACCCGGATTGCCGATCGCTGCCGTGGCGCCGGACGCATCTGTGGATCGTCGATGAGCGGTGCGTGTCGTTTGATGATGAGCGGTCCAATTTCCGCATGATCCGCGAAACGATCGTCGAACACTCGGACATCCCGCGCGACCAGGTCCACCCGATCAACGCCACGGAACCGAACGCGGATGTCGCCTACGAACGCGAACTGCGTGAAGCGCTGGGCTGGCGTGAGAAAGGACAGGATCGGCTCGATTTTGCGCTGCTCGGCGTGGGCAGCGACGGGCATGTCGCGAGTCTCTTTCCCGGGACGCCGGCTGTCGAAGAACGCGAGCGGCTGGTGGTTTTCAACGATCCGCCGGACCCGTCGCTGACGCGCCGGGTGACGATGACGTTTCCGCTGCTGAACGCGGCGCGGTTCGCGGCGTTTCTTGTCACGGGCGACGACCTGTCAGGTGCAATCGAACGCATCAGCCGGCAGGATGAACCGGTCCGCGATCTGCCAGCCCTCGGCATCAGGCCCGTTCAGGGCCAGTTGTGGTGGTACGTCGACGGGCCGGCGTGCGGCGTCAACCACGAACCCCCGGAAATCCCGGAACCCCCGAAAACCGCGGAAACCGCGGAGCCCCCGGAAACCCCGAAAGCTCCGGAAGACGAGCAAACGCCCGAAGAACCGGGGCCGGATACCCCGCCGACGTCGGACAGCGGCGAGGGCTGATCGCGGCCGACACGTTCAGCGCCGGGTGGCAAGGAAGTCGCGAAGCATGGCGGCGGCGGCGACGGCGTCGCGCACCTGTTTCTTCTGTTTGTGCGTGCGGCCGCTTCGGGCCATGTCCTGATCGGCGGCGTAACTCGTCAGCCGTTCATCATGAAACTCAACAGGTCGGCCGGCGTGCTCGGCAAGCTGTTCGGCGAACACGCGGACGGCTTTTGCGGCTTGACCTTCGCGGCCGTCCATGTTGACCGGCAGGCCGAGCACGACCACGTCCGGCTCATGCTGTTCCACGGCGTCAGCCAAGGCGCGGAGCAGGTCCGGGCCCTTCCGCACGGTGAGCACCTGAAGCGGGCTGACGAGGCCGGTGATGTCATCGCCGGCGGCCAGCCCGGTCCGCTTCTCGCCAAGGTCGATCGCCAGATAACGCGTCATCGGCCAAGTGTAGCCGACCCGATGTCGGGGACTGGCCGTCCGTTATTACCGGCAGAGCGATTCACTGGCCCCAGCGGCTGAGCAGGATGCCCAGGTCCCGGCCGTCCACCACGCCGTCGTTGTTCAGGTCAGCCATGAGGTCGTGGGCATGCTCGACTGGCCCCCACCGTTCGATGAGCGCCGCCAAATCGTCAGCGCCGACCGTGCCGTCGGCGGTCAGATCGCCGAGCGCCGGTGATTCAATGACAAGATGCTGATTCGCGCGGACGTTGTGCAGTGTCGTGACATAGCCGCGCGGCCATTGGATGCGCAGCTCGTCGATGACCTCGGCATCGGCCAGGCCGAAATGAGCGGCCGGCTCGCCGGCTGAAAGGTAGCTCGGGTTGCCGTCGATATGCCGCAGGTACGACTGCGAACCGACAGTCGCGATGATTCGTGCGCCGAACCCGTCGGGCGCGAGGAATGGATGGTTCGACGTGTCGAGGCGGACGTGGAGCCAGTTACCGGCGTCGCTGACGTTCCGGTAGAACAGCAGCGGCTGATTGTTGTTGAAGATGAGGATGTCGAGCCGCCCGTCACGGTTCGCGTCAAAGGCAACGATGCCACGGCCTTCGTCGGCTCCCATGCCAATCTCGCTGGCGATATTGTCGAACGTGCCGTCGCCGTTGTTGCGGAAGAGGCGAGGGCGATCGTTGCTCCAGGCGGTTCCGGGCCGGCCGTTGACGGTGACGATATCGACATGGCCGTTGTTGTTGAGATCGGCGGGGACAGCGCCCCAGCCCCAGCCGCCGTCGAGAACGCCCGCCTCAGCGGCTGACTCCTCGTACTGGTGCTCGCCCTGGTTGAGATAGAGCATGTTGCCTTCGTTCCATGGCGGCGAGGGTTCGACGTAGACGGAGGTAACGTACCAGTCGAGCAGGCCGTTGTTGTTGAAGTCGGCGACGGCGGTGCCCATGCCGAACGCATCAAGCCCGGTGCCGGACTGCTCGGTGATATCGGTGAACGTGCCGTCGCCATTGTTGCGGAAGTAACGGCTGGTTTCGAAGTCGGCCGCGACGAGCAGGTCGGGCCACCCGTTGCTGTTCATGTCCGTGAACCGGCCCTGGAATCCCCACATATCCTCGACAAATACGCCGGCCTCGTGCGTAACGTCGGTGAAGGTGCCATCGCCGTTGTTGCGATACAGCCGGTTGCCCTGAGCCTCTTCAAGCCAGCAGGCGATGAACAGGTCGAGGTGGCCGTTGAGCGTGTAATCGCCCCAGCTCACCCCGTTGGCGTTCGGAAGGTCGTCAGCGGCAACGTTGACGCCGGCCTCCTCGGCCACTTCCGTGAAGGTGCCGTCTCCATTATTCCGGTAGAGGAGGTTGCGGCCGGGCTGCGGCCCGCTGTCCGGATCGCCGAGACTGGTCACATACAGATCAAGGTAACCGTTGCCGGTGTAATCGCCCGCCGCGGCGCCGACGCCGGCGTGCTTGACGGCGACGCCCCACTGCTCGGCTTGATCGGTGAACGCGCCGTCGCCGTGGTTGATGTAGAGACGATCAGGCTGCGTCGCCCCGCCGAGGACGAACACATCGGGGTAGCCGTTATTGTTGAAGTCGCCGACGGCTCCCCCCCCGCTCATCCAGGAATCGAAGCCGTAGAGATCGAGCGTCGGGGCATAGACAAATGACAGGCCATGCTCGTCGGCCTGATCTTCGAGATCAATGGCGTAGGGACCGGCGGTGCTGCGCTCGGATTGAATCCTTTGCCGATCGCCTGCCTGATCGACGGGCTCTACCACGTCACTCGATGCGCGTTGCGGCGAGTCGCCGGCGACCATGACCCCAGCGGCCGGGGACACTCCCGGGCCGACCATGACGGCTGCTGCAACGATGCCTACCGTCGCTGCCGCGCGATTCACATTGGCACGACTCATATGGACCCGATACATATTGACCAGGGTGGTCATCCTGGTCGGGCGTGTCCTGTTGATCAGGCGGGCCATACCCGTCAGGTGGGCGTTGATCCCAGCCGTAACTACGGTCGCTTTGGTTGTCTGCACTTTGATGTCCCCACATCCACGGCGTTCATGTCCATCCACGAATCTGCGTCGGTCGCCACAACTGCCCGTGACAGCAATGCGTCAACACGACGCGACATGCCGATGAGTCGCATCGGTTCAATTCAAAATTACCACGAAATACCGCCGGTGCAAACATTCTTTTTTGAACATCTCGCCTGAAGCGGGCGGCGGCCCGTGGTCAGAGATCGCATCCCTGTCCCTTTTCGTCGACGACCCGGCCGATCACGTCGAGCCGCTCCGTCACGTTCCGCACACGGAAGGTCGCCTGGAAATACAACAGGCCGCGGACCTCCTCATCCGGCGTCACGCGCACGCGCACGGTCGTCATGCCCTCGTCCGACTTGCTCTGTTCGATGATCTCCGTCGTCGCGAGGTCGGAGTTGGACGTCACCGACTCCACCGGGTGCTGGTGCAGGCCGTCGATGTCCATCACGAACTCGCCGGACTCGCCGGCAACCACTTCGCCGAACAGCCCGCGGAAGCTCTGAAACGCGAGATTCGGCTGAAAGCGGGTCCAGTTGTGGCGGATGCGAACGTCGACGACGGGAGCCTCGGGATGGTCAGTTTCGATCACCCAGTAGAACGGCATTTCGCCGCGCGAGTAGTCACTGATGTCATACCGCACGCGATAGCTGCTGCGCGGCTCATCGGTGTCCGGATCGAAGTCGACGATGTCCGGCTCCTTGCCGCCGGTCGCGCAGATCGAGAAAGGTCGGCCGTCACGCGATTCGATCTCGAGTTCGCCGTCCAGCGGGTTGCCGCCGACCGCATTGATATACGGCGGCTGGGCTCGGACGGCGAGGGCGACTTCCGCCGTCACACCAGCGGTCAGAGATTCCTCATAACCGTGAAACGCCAGCCGGATCTGGGCCGGCCGCTCGCCGGGGGCGGCGCTCGTCTTCAACCCGACCGGCATGTTGATCGACCCGCCCGGCGGAATGATTTCGCCGGACATGTCGACGGTCGTGCAGAGGCACGTCGGGCGGGCGGCGGCGATCATCAGCGGCTCATCGCCGTCGTTGTGCAGCGTCACCTCGCCGGCAAGGTCTTCATTGGGACCGGCGATGCCGAAGTCGAGCACCTGCGGCTCGATGCGAACCGGGGGCGCGCCGGGCTGCCGATCGGTCGGCGGGGTGAAGTCGGCGTATTCATCGTCGGCGTCGCCTGCGGCGCTGCTCGATTCGCCGGCCGACTGACCGGCATCGGAATCGTCGGCGGCTTCACCATCCGAGTTACTCGACGAAGTCTCCTGCGACTCCGCCGGCTCAGCGCCCCGTTCCTCCGCATTGCAGCCGCTGAGCACAGCCGCGCCGCCGAGGGTGACGGTGAAGATGGTTGCGATCCATGTCGCGTGACGCATGGCCTTTTGACGCATGACCTTGTGGCGCATGACTCGGAAGCCACGCTCGGCGTGCCCGGGAACTGTGAACATCAGTTGGCTCCTTGCATTCATCGCCGCCCATCGGTGCGCCCGGCGGCATCAATCTTGAATCGTAGCATTTCGAAGATGCCGTGTGCCTCGCCATCGCACGGTGGAACCCCACGGTCGACGAGCCGGCATCGTTCCCCTGCTGCGAAAGATGCTTGCAGAACCGCCGAGTCGCCTCCCGACGCTCAACGCCCGCATTCGATGAACGCGGGTGCTTTCTCTTTTCCAGGGGCCTGCGGCCGGATTTTCCGACAAAAAAGTCAAAGCCCGCGGGCGAATCGTCCGACCCAGCCCACAGCCGGCCCGTTCATGCTGGCTGAGACCGGCAGGTTGGGCTATCCTGCACGGACAGCCGGCCTGACATCGTCGGCGGTGATGGAGAAGAGATATGCGGACGTGGATCGCTGGATTGTGTGCGATGGGCCTGATCGGCATGGGGCTGCTCGGCGGCTGCCACCGGCCGCAGGGGGCGCTGATTCCCTACCCGGGCGGATCGCTGACCTATCACTCAACCGAAGACAGGCCCAAGAGCGTCGAGGTCGTGGACACCCGCACCGACGAAGTCGTCTTCGCCATCGACATCCCCGTCGGCAAGCAATTGTCGATCACCTTCCAGAAAGACGCCGGCGACGACCCGGTCTACCGCCCCGACCTTCTGCGGTATGAGGTCTGGGACATCGGCACGCGATACGGCCGGCTGCGCAATACCGTGACGGTCCCCAACTCCCACAGCCGTCGCGTCGATATGCATCTTCGCGAATCGCCGGAGTACGCGGACTACCCGCCCGAGCATCGCTACCGGACCGACGAAGACGATGACCGGCCGGAGTGGTGGACCGAGCGCGGCGGCGAGCAGCCGGACGACCCGGGCCGGACGATCTACCACTGACCGACTGACCGCCGGCGATTCGCCGCCCCCCTGCTGGAAACCCCCGCACGCATCACCGGCGTTCGCGCCAGGCCATGTCGTGGCGTCGACAGGCGGTCTCCGCAGTTGGCAACGCCGCGCCGCAACGGTGCCGCCCGAAACGAGGCGTGTGGACGAGGCGTCGGACGCTCCACGCCTCTCTTCTCCGGTTCATCACCACAGCCGCCGGACGTGCTTGAGCGGACGCCGGACGCTACGATACTGCGTATCAAATTGGAAATTCATGCGAGGAACCCGATGAGCACCGCGAGCAACACGAAACAGCAGGCCGCCACCGACATGGCTGAGTCCGCCCCGAGCGTCGACCCCGAAGCGGTGACGCTGTCCGGATATCACGTCTCCGAGACGTACGACCCGTCTCAGGTCGCCACGCAGACCCCCGACGGCCGGCCCGACGGCCGGATCGGCGAGCCGGGGCGGTTTCCGTACACTCGCGGGATCCACCCGAACATGTACCGCGGCCGGCTGTGGACGATGCGACAGTTCGCCGGGTTCGGCTCGGCTGACGACACGAACCAGCGGTTCAAGTACCTGCTGGAGAACGCCAAGCATGGCAAGGCGCAGACGGGGCTCTCGACCGCGTTCGACCTGCCGACGCTCATGGGCCGCGACAGCGACGATCCGCTCTCGATCGGCGAGGTCGGCCGCTGCGGCGTGGCGATCGACACGATCGACGACATGCACCGGCTCTATTCCGAAATTCCCGTCGATGAAGTGACCGTCAGCCAGACGATCAACGGCCCGGCGTGCGTGATCTGGGCGATGTACCTCGCCATGGCCCGCGAGCGCGGCATGGACTGGGCAAATCTTGGCGGGACGCTCCAGAACGACATCCTCAAAGAATTTCACTCGCAGAACGAGTTCATCTACCCGCCGGAAGCGTCGACGAAACTGGTTGTTGACACGATCGAGTTCGCGACCAGGCACACGCCGCGCTGGAACAGCGTGTCGATCAGCGGGTATCACATCCGCGAGGCCGGTTCGACGGCAGTTCAGGAACTGGCGTTCACACTCCGCGACGGGATGGAGTACGTCGAGTGGGCGATGAAGCGCGGCCTGGACGTCGATGCGTTCGCGCCGCGGCTGTCGTTCTTCTTCAACTCGCACAACGAGTTTTTCGAGGAGATCTGCAAACTCCGCGCGGCCCGGCGGATCTGGGCCGAAGCGATGAAGGACCGCTTCGGCGCCCAGAGCGAGCGGTCCATGCTGATGCGCACGCACGTGCAGACGGCCGGGTGCTCGCTGACCGAGCAGCAGCCGCTGAACAACATCGTTCGCGTCGCCTACCAGGCAATGGCCGGCGTGCTCGGGGGGTGCCAGTCCCTGCATACAGATTCGATGGACGAGACGCTCGGCCTGCCGACTGAAACATCCGTCCGCGTGGCGCTTCGCACGCAGCAGATACTCGCCCATGAGACCGGCGTGCACCGCACCGTCGATCCGCTCGGCGGCTCGTGGTACGTCGAAGCCCTGACGGATCAGATGGAGACCGACGCCAACGCGTACATCAGGGAGATCGATGACATGGGCGGCGTCGTCGAGGGCATCCACAAGGGCTACTTCCGCCGCTCCATCGCCGAGGCGTCCTACCGCGTCGGCCAGGAAATGGAAGCCGGCGATCGGATCATCGTCGGCGTCAACGCGTACACCGACGGCAATGAGGACCAGCCCGTCGAGATCCTGCAGATCCCGCACGAGGTCGAGAACGTCCAGTGCGACCGGCTCTCGGCGTTCAAGAACAGCCGCGACCAGGACAAGGTCAACCGCGCGCTGGACAACATCCGTGCCGTGGCGCGGGGCGAGGCCGACAAGGTCACGCCCCTCGATTCGGACTTCTATCAGAAGGCCGCCGAAAGTATCGCGCCGGACAATGTCATGCCCGCGCTGATCGACGCCGCCCACGCGAAGTGCACGCTCGGCGAGATGGTCCAGGCGATGGCGGACGTCTACGGCCGGTACAACGGCGGGCCGGAGTGGTAATTGGCGTGGTGAGCCGCGCGGTCAGCGGCCTGCCCGGTGTCTACCCATCGAGAAAGTACAGCGAGACGATCACGTCGTAGAGGGCGTGGACGGCGACGACGATGCCGAAGCCCCGGGCGACGAAGATCACGCCGAAGTACAGCCCGGCTCCGAAATAGAACACGAGGCGCTGCGCTGACACCGCGCCGTCGGCGCCGACCAGCGGGTGGTACACGGTAAAGCACGCCGCCGCGACGATGATCGCGACGGTTGAACCCATGAAGTTCGACACCCGCAGCACATCAACAAGCAGGGTGTGCACCACCGCGATCAGCAGCATCCGGAAGACGAGTTCCTCGTACAGCCCGGCGCCGACGCTGATCGCCAGCCGCTCGGCCGGGTCGAGCTGCGCGAGATCGGTCACCTCGCTTGGAGCCGCGGCCATCCCCCCCGCGATGATCTGGCCGAACACCAGCAGCGGCAGCGTCAGGGCCATCGCTTCGCCGGCCATGAACAGCAGGAAGGTCGGCCTGACGCGCCACGGGTCGGATGTCAGCAGGTGCCAGACCACCAGCACAACGATGATCACCACCCCGCCGAGGTACAGTGCACCGGCCACCGGCAGGCCGAGCACGTCGAACACGCGGAGCAGCGATTCGTGCGCGACGTTGGTCAGCACACCCTCGTCCGAGGTGAGCAGAAACACGAGGCCGAGTTCGTAGGCGATGATCAGGGGCAACAGGAAATAGAGCGTGGGCAGCGGCCGACGCGCCGCGGCCCAGTATTCCTGCAGGAGGTCGGGTTCATCCCCCCCGGGGTTGCTCGCGGCCCCGTTGCGGGAGCGTGTGTTGCCGGTTCCCCGCCCGCCCGAGCGTGATGGAGACCG
>SLJD01000316.1 GCA_007135295.1 Phycisphaerales bacterium | reverse complement strand
CGGGCGATTCTGGTTCGCTATGCGAAGAAGTCATCGAACTACCTCGGGCTGATCATGCTGGCGTGCATCCTGCTCTGGTACCGCCGTGCCAAACGATTGCACGTTCTGGGATAGATTCTTACTGGCGCTCAATAGGGGCAGCGTGCCGATCCTCGCGTTCTTGCTCCCGCCGGCGCTGCTCGGCCTGCATGCGGCGGAACTGTTCGATCCCAGCAGGTTCACCGAAGATCTCGTCAAACTCGTATTCGCCGGCCAGCGGACTGCGCTGGAACTGCTGGGCGAGCTGAGACCGGATCGGGTCGTACACCTGCACCCGCAGGCTGTTCGGTGCCTGGCTCCAGATCGTCATGCGGTCCACGAGCGGCAGCGAACTGTCCACCATGAGCTGGGCGAACACCTCGCGCTGGCTTCGTTCGAGCTGGCCGATGATGTCGCCAATTCGAGCCGAGCCGAACTTCGTCACGAAGTTGTGGTACTCGTTGACCTTGAAGTATTCGGTTACTTCGTTGGCGAACGCGATGGCCTCTTCAAGAACCTCTTCGCGGCCGTGCAGGAAGGCGGCGATGTAGCCGTACCGCAGCGACATAGCCACTTCGCTCGGAGCGATGTGCGGCTGGTAGGCGTACTCGCCCTTGACCTCCTCAGAGACGAAGACGTCGAGCGGCTGGTTGAAGCGGTTTGTCGGCGGCCGGACCGTCAGACGATAGAGCTCGTCCAAGTCGTCAAGAATGCGCTGAGCGTGTTCCCGATCGCCCATGCGGTACAGCTCGCGGACCTTGTCAGCCATGAAATTCTGATGGAACCGCATGAACGTGTCCGGCCCCGCCCCTCGGGTCTCATGCTCAACCTCGAACTTGTCGTAGAGTTCCATGAAAAGTTCGTTGACCGCTTCAATCCATCGCGGTTCAGGGAACCGGGCGGGGTTCTCATTCGTGAACGGGTCAAAGTTGATCCGCCCGAATCGGGAGAGGCCCTGCATGGCATGAATCTGGTGGCGGTCGTTGTTGATGATGCGATACATGTCCTCCTCGGTCCGCAGCCGCATCTCACTGCGTGAGCCCTTCCGGGCCCAATAGAGCGAATGCGCGTTGGCGTTGCGCCAGTCGATCGGGCCGAGATCGCGCGTGTACTCGTACATCAGCTGCGGGTCCATGTTGTAATTGTTCCGCAGGACACGCTTGCGGACATGAGCAAGCAGTGTCTGCCATGCTTCTTCGTACTCGGGATCTCCGGCAATGGCATCGAACTGCCGGAAAAACGGGCTTTCCCGCCGCATTTCCGCAGCGACATCGAGCATTTCAGCGTACCGCGACTGGCCCTGGATGGCTTCCCATTGGACGTACTGCTCGAGCAGGCGTTCATCGAGCCTGAATCGCACCCTTCGCTCGTACTGGCTGAGTTCGCTCTGCAGCAGTTCAACGAGTTCCTTCACGCCGGGCGTTCGCCGTTCGGCTTCTTCGAGCGTCTCCGGGGCCTCGGCGATCTCGCGCATCCACTCGATGCGATCTTCCCATGCATGCGGCGGATCGCCGAGAACGTAATGCCACTCGCGGGCGAATTCGCGCTTGTAGTAGAGGTGCGCGTCGTCGGCAACACCTTCAATCTTGTGCGCAAACCAGAATGCGAGTTCCCGGTACAGGTTGAGGTCGTTCGGGTTGTAGCGGATCCCCTTGTTGCGAACGAGATCAATGCCGCGCCGAACCCATTCCCACCGCTCTTCCTCGGTGTGCGTGGCCACGGAGATGTTGTAGGCCATGTTGTGGCCATGGAAGGCCCAAACGGCGGCGAATCGCGGCTGAAGCTGGGTGATCAGTTCCGTGTCGTGCATGATCTCATAGAACAACCCCTGCTCGCGAGCGATGTTGACCTTGATCCAGAGGTAATCGACGATCACGCCTCGCAGAGCGCCCATCATGGTTCCGAGAGCAACGATTGGCGGCGCGCCTTCCACGGACACATCGGTGTAGCGCAGCGCGTAGCGATCAGACTTATCGAGAAGATTGGGAAGTATTGATCCCGCCCCGGCCATGCAGGCGACCAGGATGACTGCCGCGATGATTTGTATGGTTCGATTTGCCATGATTGCATCTCTCCCGGCAATGGCCGGCCGCCTGCCCGCCGGCTCCGACGTTTATCCCGATCCGCTATACGTGGCAAGTTCGCGGCGACGGAAAATCATGTATGCGACGGCGATGAGTGCGCCGCACCAGATCACGATCAGACGGCCGAACCCGAGCACAACATCGGTCCACGGAATGTTCCGGCCTTCGATGAGGCTTTCACGTGGATTGTATTCCCCCATCTGCCCGGTGATGAACACGATCGTCAGTGCGATGGCGCGGATGACACTGTGAAAGGCCCAGAAGAACACATTCTGCGCGCTTGTCCAATCAATCCTCTCGATTGGCGGCAACTGATACTGCTCCAGCGCATTCGACAGAAACGGGCTGAGTGACCATGCGATGAAGGCGGTAAACGCGAGCAGGCACGCCACCGGAAAACTCAGAAATGTTGCACAAGTTATGCCAAGCAGCGCAAGAAACGCCAGCTGCACCCACATAAGCAGCATGGCCCGGAAGAAATTGCCTTCAAAGTTGCCGACCTTGTAGAGAATCTCAAGATCGTCGGGCCCAAAGTTCGCCGACCCTACAATGCCGCTACCAGGCGGCGGCTGGTAGGGATTCATGATGGTCAGCTTCAGCGTCCCGTTGAGTTCCTCATTGTCCTGGTCGACCCGGATCCGATCCGCAGGAATCGGCAGGACATGGAACATCGTCGGCACATAATCTTCCTGCACCGTGTCTTGCGGATTATCGTTGAATCGAAAGATGATCGGGAACGTCTGATGAGCATCGTCCTCGCCGATGAAGAACCGATACCGCAATGTCAGTGTCGATTGCATCTCACGAGCATTTTCAAGGCCTGTGAACAGGTAATCCTGGGTCCCCCCGCTCGGCACTGACCGAAGTCCAGCAAGATGCTCATGCTGAATCGTGCTGGCGCGCCGATTGAACTCCTCAACGCTCAAGTCGGCATAGGACACCTCCGGGTCACGCTCGACCCGCTGGCGGACACGCTGTTCGATCTGCTCGGGCGTCAAGCTCGGATATTCCGGCTTCTTCGACTCTCGCGCAGTGAGAATCTCATCGCGGATAGCAAGTCGGTCGAGCGCTCCTTCTAACCCTGAGGCTACTGGGAGCGTGCGAAGATATTGCACGAAGAAGAAGATCGACACTCCGCAGATGATCAGGATCGCAAGGTTGATCCCGATGATACCGAGCCATTTGCCGATGATGTAGTGCAGCCGACTGAGTGGCTTGCTGACAAGCTGCCAAATCTGCCGGTCGCGAATCTCGAAGGCAACGGTTGAACATGATAGAAACAGTGTCATGCACGCTGCGACCGCGAATGTCAGCGACAAGCTCCGGCTCATGAAAGTCTGCACCCGATACCGCAACGGGGCATCGGGATCCAGTCCCAGCGGAAGCATCGGCAACAACAGCAGCAGGGCGACGATGAACACGAGGGCCACGCCCTTGCGGGACGATTCCTTGACCACCGTATGCGCCACGGCCGCCGGCTGCGAGGGATACTGAAAGATCACTAGCAATGCCCGGACGAGCAGCACAAACGTGAACGTCAGCAGCCCGATCCCGATCAGTGAGACCATCAGACCTTCATGGCCGCGAAGGTACACCAGCCACGCCGGGATCGCCGTTCCGATCGCCGTCAACACAAACGGCACCGTGGTCCCGAGCCAGACGATCAGCAGGAGCCACGCCAGGACAACGATGCCCAGCGTCAGCGTCGTGTCCGGCTGCTCAGACAGAAACTCTGGCGCCCACGTGGGTTTCTGATCAGCGAGAAACCGCTCAACAAGGAGCCGCGGCGCAACCAGATTGCCTTCCTGGTCAAAGTGCACCTCGGCCAATTGCTGAAAGGCTTCGCCGCCATACGTCCGCCCCCCTACCGTGACCGTACCGAGTTCCGCGAACGTGACGGCATGCTCATCGCGTTCTTCAAGGTTCTGATCCGTCAAGGCAACGGTCAGTGCCTGTCGCTGCTCGTGAATGGACTGTGTGGTCCAGAGCAGCGTTCCGAAATACCCCACACATGCTGCGACAAAGACAACGGACATCGCAATACAGAACCACCACTGGTTCTGTACTCGATCCATCCGGCGATAAGTGCTTTTCATCCAGTTCATACGCTGCACATCACGTCCGTTGCTCAGTCAACCACCCTGGCATACAGGATCACAAGGCCCGCTCATCACGAGCTTCCGACGAATCGCTACCATCGCCCTCCGTCAGCGATTCAATGATTGACTGATCGACTTCATTGCTCGTCCCACCATCCTCCTCGGCTGATACGGCCCGCGGCGCATGCTGATTCTCGCTGTCTTTGACCAGTTCGGACAACATCTCGTCCCGGGCTTCGACCTCCTGCTGCTGCACATCGGAGGCGTGATCGGTTTCTTCGGCCCGGGGGGCTGCTGCATCCTGCTCATTCATCAGGGAGTCGATCAGTTCTTCGCCCTCGGACAGCTCGCCCTGAAGGAATTTTGCGGTCGTGCCACCATGCAGCGCGCCAGAGGTCGCCACACGTTCCGTACGCGCCCGATCAACGATGTCGAGGAAGAGCTGCTCAAGCCGCTGTCGTGGAGACTCGACCGATTCGAGCTCCTGTCCCTCATTGTTACGGACCAACTGTTCGATGGCCGTGATCGTCTCTGGTTTGAGGCGCGACGTTCGAATCACCGTATGTTCGCTGTCGCGCAGGAGACTGTCAGCGGTTCCTTCCGCCCGGATCTTGCCACCATACAGCACTACCATGCGATCGCAGACATCCTCGACATCAGCCAGCAGGTGTGAAGACAGAAGGATCGTCTTGCCGCGCCGGCCGAGATCAAGAATCAATTCCTTGACCTGGCGGGTTCCAATGGGGTCGAGTCCCGACGTCGGCTCATCGAGAATCAGGAAGTCCGGATCATTGATGAGCGCCTGGGCGAGACCGATGCGGCGAGTCATGCCTTTGGAGAATTCTCCGATCGGGCGATGGGCGACCTGGGTCAGCCCCACCATGTCGAGCAACTCCTCGGCACGGCGTTGACGAGTTCTTCGCTCGAGGCCGAACAGTTTGCCGTAGTACTCCAGCGTTTCGCGCGGATTGAGGAACCGGTAGAGGTATGATTCTTCGGGCAGGAATCCGATGCGACGTTTAACGTACACGTCGCCGGGATCCTTTCCGAAAACGAGCAGACGCCCCCGCGACTTATGCAACAGCCCGAGGATCATCTTGATGATGGTGCTCTTGCCTGAACCGTTCGGCCCGAGCAGTCCGAACACCTCGTGAGCGTGGATATTGAAGTCGACATTGTCGACCGCTGTGGCCTTGGTCCGCATCCAGAAATCGCGGAAGACTTTGGTCAGGCCAACTGCCTCGACAATCTTGAAGTTCTGATCCGTGGACTGCACCATTTGGGCCTGCTTTCACTGATTCCTACGAATTGAGAGCCTGCTTCGTTCAGCAAGGCATGCTCATCGGTTCCGCTGGCGATTGTCGCGATCCTGTTCACGCTGACGGAAACCACCCGGCAGCATCCGGCCGGCACGGTCGAAGTGCATCTCATCCGCACGCTCAAGGAGCATGGTTCGATCGAACACATCACCATCGTCACGCTGATCCCGCCGCTGGCGCTCCAGCATGTTCTGCCGCCGCTCGTCCTTGAGATGATCCGAGCGGAAGAGCCGAACAAGAACATCGCTTCCACCGGGCGGTGCGTAATAGATCTCCGCATCGCGCTGGCTGAGGACATACGAATACGTGCGCAGCCAGCGTTCCTTGATGACGAGTTCCGGATCCTGTTGATAGGCCGTCAGCAATCCGCGGAACCGTCGCGTCTGATTGCCGAGCGACATCTCGATCTGCGACTGGTAATCTCGGGCATCCTGGAGGATCGCGGTCACCTCGCCTCCCGCCATCGGACCTTCGAGTGCTTCATGGATGCTGGCCAGCCGGGTTTCAGCGGCGTCATGATCTTCAAGTTGCAGCGCCTCCTCATAGTCGTCAATGAGATTGAGAACGCGCCGATATCCCGGCCCGGCGAGCCGAATCAACTCCTGCTCAGCGTCATTTCGCGCTCGTTCAACATGGGTGGCAGCTTCTTCGCGTGCTTCCTGCAGATCCTCATATGCACCGGCCACTGCCGCCGCAGGCTGTGTGTCATGCACGCGGACGCTCGTCAGACGGATGCCGGTCTGCAATTCGTCAAGGATCTGCTGAGCCAACTGTCGGATATTGTCCTCATACTCTTCCGCCGCCGTCGAAAATTCGACGAATTCCTGAAGTTCCAGTTGTGAGGCCTGCTGCACAGCCGCTCGTTTCAACGCCGTCCGGACAATGTACTCAGCATTGTTGCGGCGGCTGGATTGGTCGATGCGATCAACAAACTGAACCGGGTCATCAATCCGGAAATTCGCCCGCATACGCATATGCCCTACGTCGCCGCCTCTGGTCAGGATGTAGCCATCACGGCCGGGGCGCAGTTCCGAGGTCACCCGGACACGGCTGGCGTAATCGCTGAAGGTTTCGTCATCACGGAGATCTGGCCAGAAGGTTCGCCCGAGATCCACCGATCGGTTGTCCACATCAAAGACGTAGAACTCGCCGACCGGATAGGGCCAATTCAAGCGGGCCCCGGGGTCAAGAAATTTCGCACCATCGGGTCCGGTGGACACGATCTCATTGAAAACGAGCCGTACGCCGCTCTGTCCTTCTTCGATGGTCTGAAAACCGGAAACCAGGAACAACCCGAGCAATGCGACGATGACCACCTGAAGAACACGGAAACTCAGGCGCAGCGCTTCGGCCAGCGACTGGTTCGCCGGGTCCATCGCTTCGCGTAGAGCGGCTTCCGAGCCAACCTCTGATTTGACGACGAATTCAGCGGAGGCCGCCCGACGAGGCGTCTCCATCTCCATCGGCTCCGACTCGACGGGAACACCTTCCTGCGGAGCATGGTCGGCCGCGTCGTGATGCGATTCCGGTTTCTGATGGTCGTTCTGATCTGTCATGCCAGATCACCTCTATTCTATAAATCGGGGTAAGACCCGACTCAATGATCCAAATCAGTCACGCACGACTTCAGTTACTCGTCGTCAGACTCGCCATCGGGCGAATCCACATCTCCGTCATCAGTCGGATTCACTGCCGCCGGATTCAATTCCAAGTCATTCGCCCGCAGGTAGTCATTGAGCACACTGGCGACCATTGATTCCAAGTCACTGTCGACCGGGACCTCCAAGTCGCCGCCGGCCAACCGCGATCGGGGAACCGGGATGCCGCGGTCATCGATCCGAGCCGCAAGATTCATCAGGTGAAACGGGGCCAAGGCGTCGGCGTCGAGCACAAAGGTCGTGTTCTGCGACAGCGACTGCTCGAGTGCGTCAATCCCTGCAAGGAAGATCGCCAACTCGCTTTCCTGATCCATCTCGCGGATGTATTCCGCGCTGCGAGTACTCGCATCAGCGCGAATCTCGGTGGCGCGCTGTTCCGCAAACGCGCGAATCTTCCCGAGCTTGGTCCGAAGATCAGATTCGATGGCGGTCGCCTCAGCCTGCCCTTTGAACCGCTCATTCTGAGCCATCGACTGCCGAGTCGCCTGCATGCGGGTCAGCACAGCCCGCGTGGTTGTCGGCGGGAAAAGCACCTGGCTGACGCCGACAAACTGCCCGCTGACACCATCACCGCCTCTGCGGCGCTGGAGCTCTTCGAGCATGGCTTTCTCGGCCTCTTCAATGCGGTTCTGTTCGCCGAACAGCTCATTGAATGTGTATCGGCTGAGCACGGTCATCGCGTCCTCAAGATCGGATGCGATCTCCGAGCGAGCGACATCGATCGAGGAAAAGCCGCGGAAGAACCGTTCAGATGCCTTCGGGTCTTCCGCATCAACCTTCCACATGAAGAACGTCTGCACGACCAGTTGCTCATCGTCGGCCGTCTGGATGGTTCGAAGCGGGGATTCCACCATCTGCAGCCGCGTGTCGAAGCGGTGAACGCGGTCGGCAAAGAACGGCAGCTTGAGTGACAATCCGGGTTCAGTTCTCACCTCATGAACCTGTCCGAATCGTGTCACCACCGCCAGTTCGTGATACGCCACGGTGTAAGTAGTGCTGTACAGAATGAACAGCAGAAGCAGCGCAGCACCGGTCAGAATGGTCAGCATCTTGTTCATCGGTTATTCCTCGGGCTCAATCATGCCTTCCAAGGCGCTGAACGTCGGCGCGGACTCGTCAAGCTCCATGTCAAGCTTGATGCGCCGGGGATCAACAGCCGTGATAATTTTTCGAACATCCGCCATTCGCCTGACATAGGCCTCCATCATGCGAATGTGCCGGTAGACCTCAGGCGAGGCGCGATAGGCCTGTTCCTCACCTCGCAGTTCAGCAAGCCGCGATCTCGCTTCCATCAGTTCGAGCCAGCCGTCGAGTTCGGCCCGGGAGACCGGCTCAGCGGCCTGGCCGGTGGCTTCACGGAACAGGCCGTCAAGAACCAACCGCTGCTCAATGAACTCACGGGAAGGATCGGACGGGTCGGACTCCTGTCGCCTCATCTCTTCAAGCTTG
>SLJD01000180.1 GCA_007135295.1 Phycisphaerales bacterium | reverse complement strand
GTACGGCCGGCCGCGGCGAGAGTCGTCGACGATCAGTTCGCCGTCGTCACCGCGTACGAATTCGCCCGCCTGCTCGTCGTACTGGTACGTGATCCGCCGCCCGTCGCGATCGGTCCTGTACTCGCTCTTGTAGTGAATGATGGACTCGACCATGCCGATCGGCGCCGGGTCGAGTGCGCTGTCGATCCGGCCGATCTTGCCGATTACTTCCTCGACTTCCGGAACGCTGGCGATCGCGAGGTCCTGGTACCGCAGCACGTCCATCGCTTCGCCGATCGAGGCGTGCGGCATGGTGATCGGCATCCAGAGAAACGCCCCCTCGTCGAAGTCAGGCATGAACTCGCGGCCGAGGCCTTCGAACTCGTGGTACAGCGTCGACCACCAGCCGGTTTGACTGATGTCCTCGTATCCGAACCGTTCGCCGACCGCCGGGACGAAGGCGAAGACCGTGCCGAACCCGAGCCAGACCGTCGCCCCGAGCACGAGCAGGCCCGCCGGCACGAGACTGAACGCCAGTTTGGCCGACAGCAGCGCCCGCAGGAGATACGGGTACGCCAGCCGGAAGACCATGAACAGCGCGAGCAACCCGCCGACCAGCCCCGCGACGAACAGGACGTTGCGCGTCTCGCCCGGCTCGGGGCCCAGCGGCTCCCACACGATCGCCAGCCACCACGCCACGGCGACGGCCGCAGCGAGACTGACCGCCGATCGCGCCGTCAGGTTCAGCGCCCGCGGCAACACCGGGGCGAGCAGGTGGAACACCGTCACGCCGAGCAGCACCGCGCCGGCCCCCGCCGCCACCGTCCAGCCCGCGATCCAGCTCGCCAGCGCCGCGCCGGCGGCGAACACCGCCACGCTGATCAGCAGCCCCCGGCGCACGCGGCCGGACCGGACGTTGTCCGCGACGAGCAGGTGCGCCACCGCCGGGATCACCGTGATCGCCACCACCACCGACGCGATGAGCACCAACGTTTTCGTGTACGCCAAGGGCACGAACATGCGGCCTTCCTCGCCGGTCAGCATGAACACCGGCAGGAAGGAGACCACCGTCGTCGTGATCGCCGTCAGCACCGCCGAGCCGACTTCACGCGCTCCGCGGAAGACCACTTCCAGCCGCGGCTCATCGTCCGACGCCAGGCGCAGGTGACGGAGGATGTTCTCCGTCATAATTACGCCCATGTCGACGATCGTGCCGATCGCGATGGCGATGCCCGCCAGCGCCGCGACGTTGGCGTCAACCCCTGCCACCTTCATGCCGATGAAACACATCAGCACCGCAAGCGGCAGCATGAGACTCACCGACATCGCCGCCCGGAGGTGCAGCAGCATGAGGATGATGACGATGACCGTCACGAGCACCTGCTGCGTGAGCGCGTCGTTGAGCGTGCCGAGCGTCTCGTAGATCAGCTCCGTGCGGTCGTAGAACGGGACGATCTCAAGCTGGCTGATGGTGACCCAGTCCGGCCAGTCGTCGCGGTCGGTGTGGCGCAGCCAGTCCAGCCAGGCGTCCTGGTTCAGTCCGCCGCGATGCATCGCCTCGAAACCGTGGTCCGCGGCGAACGCCTCGACGTCGCGCGGCATGATCTGCTGCCAGTCGATGACCGCCTTGGCCGGCAGTCCCGGGCTGATCTCGTCGATCTTTTCGCGGACGTTGTGAATCGCCTGCAGGGGGTTGTACCCTTCGCGCACGACGACAGCGGCGCCGACCGCTTCGGCCCCGGTCTGCGTGATCGCCCCGCGGCGCTGGGCCGGGCCGAGTGTCACGGTCGCGACGTCGCGCACGAGGATCGGCGTGTGGTCCGGCCCGCTGCGGACCGCCGTCTGCTCGAGGTCTTCGATGTCGCGGATGAACCCCGTGCCGCGCACGAGGTACTCGACACGGTTTATTTCCGTTGTGCGAAGGCCGATGTCACGGTTCGCACGCTGCACCGCCTGGAAGACCTCGCGCAGCGTCACGTCGTGGGCGAGCATCGCGTCAGGATCAACATCGATCTGGTACTCCTGCACGAAGCCGCCGACGGAGCCGACTTCCGCGATCCCCTCCGCGGACATCAGCCCGTAGCGAACGTACCAGTCCTGCACGGTGCGGAGTTCATGCAGGTCCCACCCGCCGATCGGCTCGCCGTCCGGGTCGCGCCCTTCCAGCGCGTACCAGAAGATCTGCCCGAGGCCGGTCGCATCCGGCCCCATACTCGGCTCAACGCCGTCCGGCAGCGCATCAGCCGGAAGACTGTCGAGCTTCTCAATAATCCTCGCGCGGGCCCAGTAGAATTCAGTGCCCTCATCGAAGATCAGAAAGATCGTCGAGAACCCCGTCATCGACTGGCTGCGGACTTCCTTGACGCCCGGCACGCCCATCAGCGCCGCCGTCAACGGGTACGTCACCTGGTCATCAATGTCCTGCGGCGACTGGCCGGGCCACTCCGTGAACACGATCTGCTGGTTCTCACCGAGGTTCGGAATCGCATCGACGGGAACCGGGTTCCGCGGCATCCAGTCGATGTCCCAGTCGAACGGCGCAAACGCGATGCCGGCTCCGGCGAGCAGCACGACGAGCAGCAGCACCACGATCTTCTGCTCCAGAAAGAACCGGATCACCCGGTCAAGCATGGAGAGGCGTTCGTTCATCGCTCACCTCCCTGCTCGGAAGAACGCTCCGCCGGGTCCCCGGCCGGGATCCGCTCAACGATCTCACCGCAGCGCAGCATCGATTCACCGAAATACGGGTTGTTGATCGTTTCGGTGGTCTGCAGCCAGTCCGCGCCGTCAAAGTCAAAGGCCATCGGGCAATGGGCGACAAGGTGATCGTGCTCGCTGGCGTGACCGAACGTTCGCGACAGTTCGATGGCCGCGTCCGCCCAGTGCTCGAAACGCTCGCGAACGGAATCAAGATCATCAAGTTCAGTCGCTTCGCCCAGTTGGTGCGTCAGGCCGTCCTCGATGCGGAGCCAGGCGCGGAAGGAGGCATCCGACAGGTCCAGGGTGTCAAGGTCGTCAATCGCCTGCTGGTACGGCCCGAGCGCATCGTGAAACGCGCTGAGGTCGTCATCCGCCAGCGCTTGCTTGACTTCGAAGTACGCTGCATAAACCGGCTCCAGCGATTCGCGGAACGCATCCGGAACGTCGACGCCGTGATCGTGCGGGTCGCGCGGGTCCTCAGTTTCCGGGGTCTCAGGGGTTTCCGGTTCCGGTTCCGGCTCCCGCTCCAGCTCATGGCGGTGTTCGCCCGGCGCATGATCGACGTCTTCGACCACGGTCTCCTCGACCACGCCGCACCGGAACATCGCATCGCCGAAGTACGGGTTGGCCACATTTTCGACGCGCTGCAGCCAGTCCGCGCCTTGATCATCAAACGCCATCGGGCAGTGCAGCCGGTAGACCGGGCCGAGGACCCCGCCGGCGAAATGCTCGGCCATCACCGCGGTGTATTCGCTGAGGTGCTCAAGGTGGTCCCGGATGCCGTCCAGATCGTCGGCGTCATACATCGCGTGCAGCGCCTCGTGCAGGGCTTCGTCAACCGGCTCCCAGGCCTGTTGAACCGGGGCATCGAGCGCCGCTGCATCAAGTTCCAGCATCGCATCGTGCATCGCATGGACCGCTGCTTCGCTGGACTCGTAATCATCATCCGCCAGCGCGGTCACCAGATCGATGTAGTCATCAAACACACGAACAAGCTGCTCGCGGAACGGCTCCGCCACGTCCGCCGGATCGATCCCGAACGCTTCGAGGTCGTCCGGGACGATCGGCGCCTGCGACGCGTCGGTCAGTACGTCGACACCTTCCGGCGCCATCATGCTCGGCCGGCCGCGAATCTGCAGTTCGCTGTCGATCTTGAACTGCCCGCGCTTGACGACGAGATCGCCCTCTTCCAGCCCGTCACGCACGACGTAGTGCGGCCCCGCCTTCGGCCCGAGCGTGACCTGACGCGCTTCAAACGTCGGCCGGTCTTCATCCGGCATCCGGACGTACACGACCGCCCGTTCGCCGGTGATCAACGGCGCCGTCGCCGGTATCACGAGCGGCAAGTCCCTGTCGTCCGCGCCCACATCCGGACCGACGGCCCGGCCCGCTTCATCAAGCGAGCTGTGAACACGGCCGGTGACGAACATGCCTGGCTTGAGCCGGCCGTCCGGGTTTGACACTTCGATCCGCACGCGGGCGGTGCGGCGGCGGTTGTCGATCACCGGATCAATGAACGTCACCACGCCCTCGATTGACTCGCCGGGCATCGCCTCCGCCGTGAATGTCACCGGCTGGCCGACACGCAGCCACGCCAGGTCGAGTTCAAACACCTCAAACTGCACCCACACATTGGAAAGGTCCTCCACCCGAAACAGGGGCGTGCCGGTGTCCACGTACTCGCCTTCACTGACCCGCCGCTGCGTCACCGTGCCGCCGATCGGCGCGTGAACGGTGACCGTCTCGCTCGGCGAGCCGCGCTGTTCGATCTGCTCGATCTGTTCACTGGACAGGCCGAGCAGCCGCAGACGCTCCCGCGCCGACGCGACACTCGTTTCTGCCCCCTGCCTGGCGCGTTCTCCCGCCTCATCGAGCCGTTCGCGGGCAGCGATCGCCTGGAACAATTCTTCCTGCGCCGCGATCAGGCCCGGGCTGTACAACTCGACCATCGGCTCGCCGCGCTCAACGACCGCGCCGGTGAAATCGACATGCAGATGTTCAATACGCCCGTCAACCCACGCAGAAATCGTCCGAACGCGGCGCTCGTCGGCTTCGACCCGACCGTACAGCCGCACATCCCGCTCGACCGCGCGTCGCTCGGCCGGCCACGTCGCCACGTCCATCAGCGCCATCGACCGCTCGCTGACGCGCAGGCGGGGAAGATCCGCATCGTCATCATCATCGTCGTCGCCCGCCGCAACCAGATCCATCCCGCAGATCGGGCAGACATCATCCGGATCAGTCGACCGCTGATTCGGGTGCATCGGGCAGTAATACTCCGTCTGCCGTTCCGCTTCGGCGGCCTCGTCCGACCCCGCGGCTTCATCCGCCGCCGGCGCTGGCGCGTGTTCCGTGGTCGTCGCGGTCATCCGGCCGACGACGTACGCCGCGCCGACGAGCACGAGGACGCCGATGACAATCGCTGCGCGCCACCACCGGCCGAAGGAACGTCGACCGTCCGGTCGCGGCCGGTCTGAAGCATCGGCCTGCGGCCGCTGTTGCGTGCTGCGGTCTGCGGATGAACTGGTCGTGTCGGGACGAGCGTTCATGGTCGTTCCCCATCAGTAAGATCGTTCTGGTCGATCGTCCGGCCGACGATCGCTTCGATTTCCGCCAGACGCTGAAAGCGGTCGGCCTGCGCCCGCCGCCAGGCGAGCATGAACGCGAGCAGTTCGCGCTGCGCTTCGATAAGGTCAGTAAACGACGCTTCGCCGGTCTGGTACGCCGTCTGCGTCGATTCAAGCACCTGCTCAGCACGAACGGTCAGCGTCCGGCCGTAGAGGTCAATTCGCCGCTGCGCGTCACGCAGGCCGGCGGCGGCCATCGCCAGGTCCGCTTCCAGCGTGTGACGCCGGTCGCGCTGCCGCTGGGACGCTTCACCCCACTGAGCGAGCGCTTCCCGCCTCTCCGCTTCGTACCGGTCGCGCCAGATCGGCAGACTCACGCCGACCCGCGCCGCGAGCATGTCCTCGCCCCCGCCGCCCATGCGGGCCATGCGTCGGCCGGTGTTGACGCCGTACTCCACGCCGACCATGAAGTCCGGATAGAACGCCTTTTCTGCGCGGCGCATGGCGTGTCGACGGGCCCGCATCGTGTGATCGAGTTCCTGCAGATCGGGATTGATCTCCGCCAATGCCGCGACAAGCAGGTCCTCGTCAATGTCGACGGGCTCATCCGGCAGTTCGCCGGGCTCGGGCAGCGGCTCGCCGCGCCCGCGTCCGATCGCCGCGTTCAATCGCGAAGCCGCCGCCCGTCGCACGTCGGCGAGTTCCTGCCGATCGTTCTTGACGCGGTCCCGCTCGCTCTGAACGCGGATGAGATCGCGCTGGCCGGCTTGATCCGTCCGGACCAGTGACTCCACGACGGATTCGAGCTGTTCGAGCAGTTCGCCATGCTCGCGCGTCACCGCTTGCGCCTCGTGCAGGTAGGCGTACTCCGCCCACGCGTCCCGTACCGCCGCGACGACCTCGACCTGCGCGGCGAGGTACCGCTGCCCCGCCGCCCGCGCTTCCGACGCCGCGACATCACCCGCCGCATCGAGCGTGCCGAACCACGGCAAACGCTGTGAAACGCCGATGACGTGGCTGACCGGCGACTGGGCCGTTTCAATCTGCTCAATGGCCAGCCGGTACGACAGTTCCGGGTCATCGAGCGTCCGGGCCGGCACGATCCGCTGCCGCGCCGCTTCCCACCCCGCTTCTGCCGCCATTACCTGCGGGTGCTCGGCCAGGGCGAACGCGATCAGGTCATCAAGCGTGCTCGACGCATCTATCCGGTCGTCCTGTGCGGCGTCGCCCTGGCCGGACGCACCCGGCCCGGATCCCGCCGTGGTATCGCGCAGTCCGCCGTCATCATCGCGCAACCACGCCGCCACATCGCGGGTGGTAGCGCCCGCACCGTCGGCATAGCGGCTGTCATCGAGCGGACTTGCGCACCCCGCCGCGGTCGCCACAGCCGCGCCGGCTGCGATCCACAACCATTTCATCATTGATCCCTCTGCATCGCACTTCACACCATGCCGGCGTATCGCGCCGCGCATGATCGAACCGCGCACCGGGCGCCCGTCGCCCGTTCAGCGCGCAGATTGCCTGTGATGAGGGACCGTCAGGTGAGCCAGACGCAGTGCAACGGCTGGTAACCGTCACGCGTCGGCAGCCAGGGGCGGGAAGAGACATCCGCCCCCGCACAGGTCAGTTCAGTTGTCGGCTCGGCGAGGATCGCCGCGGGCAGATGCCGCAGAACAGGCATCTGGTCCGCTGAACTGCTCCGCGTCGGCAGGGCCGGCTCGTCACCCGGCTCGTGATCGCAGCGGCACACCATCGGCCCGCTGCAGCACGATTTCGCGTCCGCCGGCTCGGCCACGGCGCAGCACGCCGAAGCCGACGTGGCTTCGCATTCACTCGATAATCCTGTCGCGCCGATCGCAGGCAGCGCTGCCGCCTGCTGCACAACAAGCCCGAGAAGAAGAATGGCGCGCCAGAATGCCATGAATCTATTATTCCCCTCCGGCGTCGCTGAAGCCACTCGGTTTGCCGGGAATCGCCGAACTGGATTCAGGATGCGGCCGGTGCGTTCCCGGGCCCCATGCCCAGCCTACCTCCGCCTCGCCCCGGCGCACGATTCTCGGACCTGTCACTCAGCGGAACAACTCGTCAACCGCCTCGTCGATCTTCCGGCCGGTCTGATGCTCGACGCGGTCGGCGGCGCGATCGCCTGCCCTCTCACCACCGCCTTCGACGCGTTCCGGCGCGGATTCGCACCCGCCGCCCATACCGAGACACGCCGCCGCCGCCCCCGTCAAGACAACGAGCCCGATACGACCGGCCACTGCACGAGTCTTGTGAAAAACCATGCTCAATCACTCCTTGGCTCTTGATGGACACACACGTTCAGTCGGCCGAAAACAGAATCCACTCTCACCGGGATTCGAAAATCGACCGAAAGGCGGTCAGCATATACGACCTGGCGCCGGTCGCAATATCGGCACATCACCCCGCGATCATGCGATCCCGGACCCGTGGGACGCCCATCGCTCGATCATCGAGAAGAGTTCCAGTCTCCGAATAGGCTTGGTCGTGTAATCATCGCAGCCCGCTTCCAGGCACCGCTCGCGGTCGCCCGACAGCGCGTGGGCGGTCAGCGCGATGATCGGCCGGCTGTACCCTTCGCGCCGGAGCCGGCTCGTCGCAGCGTACCCGTCGAGCACAGGCATCTGAACATCCATGAGGATCACGTCGAACGGCGTGCCGGCCGCCTGCGCGTTGAACGCCGCCTTGACCGCATCCTGTCCGTTCGTCGCGACCTGAACCTCGGCGCCGTACTTACGAAGCAGAAACGAGAGCAGCCGCTGATTGTCCGCGCTGTCCTCGGCCAGCAACACCCGCTTACCGGTCAGGTCCGGGGTGTGCCCGTTCTCGGGAAGCGCGTCCATCGCCCCACCGTCCGGATCGCCCACTTCCTGCGACGGATCGAACAGCGCGTCGTCCGGCACCGGGCCGGTGCTGATCTCGATCGAGAAAGTCGACCCCTGATCGGGCGTGCTCTCGACGGTCAGCGCGCCGCCCAGCATTTCCGCCAGCCGGCGCGAGATCGCCAGCCCCAGGCCGGACCCGCCGTACCGCCGGGCCGTCGAGGAATCACCCTGCGAGAACGGCTCAAAGGCGAGTTGCTCCTGCTGCGCCGTCATGCCGATCCCCGTGTCGACGACCCGGAACTGCATGCGGCCGCCGTCCTCGCCATCCGGCTCGTACCGGATCACCAGTCGAACCTCGCCTTTTTCGGTGAACTTGATCGCGTTACCGCAGAGGTTCAGCAGCACCTGCCGCAGCCGCGTTGAATCCGTCCGGATGGTCCGCGGCACGCGGCCTTCGTACTCCACCGTGAAGTCAAGGTTCTTCTCGATCGCCCGCGGCCCCATGAGTGCCACTACATCACTGACGATCTGGACCGGCGAGCATTCGATGAACTCAATCGTCATCCGGCCGGCTTCGATCTTCGAGATATCCAGAAT
>SLJD01000366.1 GCA_007135295.1 Phycisphaerales bacterium | reverse complement strand
CGGGATTCCCCCGCCGTGATCCGGCGGCTGGCGGATACACTACGCGCATGACCAGCGAAACCAGCACCACCGAGTCTGAGCCGAAGATCCAAGAACTCAGCCGAACCACCCCGATGTCGGTGCTTGTGGCCGACAAGTTCGAAGCGTCGGGCATCGCGGCGCTGGAGCGGATCGACTGCGCCGTCACGTGTGAGCCGGATCTGGCCGGCGATTCGCTGGTCACCGCGGTCGCTGAGCAGGACCCGGAAGTCCTTGTCGTCCGTTCGACGAAGGTCACGCAGGAAGTCTTCGACGCGGGAAGCGGTCTCAGTCTCGTCGTTCGGGCGGGGGCCGGCTATGACACGATCGATGTCGAAACGGCGTCCTCGCAGGGCGTGTTCGTCGCGAACTGCCCGGGGAAGAATTCCATCGCCGTCGCGGAACTGACGTGGGCGTTGATCCTCAGTTGCGACCGGCGCGTGCCCGATCAGACGGCTGATCTGCGGGCGGGAACGTGGAACAAGAAAGAATACAGTCAGGCCGAAGGGCTGGCCGGCCGGACGCTGGGCATCGTCGGCCTCGGACAGATCGGCCGGGAAGTGGCTGCCCGGGCCAGGGCGTTCGGGATGCGCGTCGCGGCGTGGTCACGCAGTCTGACCGAGGAAGAAGCGAACCGGCTCGGCATCGATTACTGCTCGAAGCTCGTCAACCTCGCCAAGGTCGCGGACGTCATCTCCATCAACATTGCCGCCAACGACGACACCGAGAAGATCATCGGGCCGAAGTTCTGCGCTGCGCTCAAACCGGGGGCATACGTTGTCAACACAAGTCGCGGCAGCGTCATCGATCATCACGCGCTCGCCGAAGCGATTCACGAGAAAGGCGTGCGGGCCGGGCTGGACGTCTTCGCCGACGAGCCGGGGTCATCCACAGGCGAATTCAGCGACCCGATCGTGCGCGAACCGGGGGTGTACGGCACGCATCACGTCGGCGCGTCGACGAACCAGGCCCAGCAGGCCATCGCCGCCGAGGCCGTCCGCATCATCGAGTCGTACAAGCTTCGGGGCGAGGTGCCCAACTGCGTCAACCGCGCCGCGCAGACCCCGGCGACGAACCTGCTGACGGTCCGGCACCTCAACCGGCCCGGCGTGCTCGCGCATGTGTTCTACACGCTCGGCCAGGCGGGTATCAACGTCGAGGAAATGGAGAACGTGATCTATGAAGGCGCACTCGCGGCGTGCGCGCGGATCCAGCTCGACGACACGCTGGAGCTTGAACACCTCAACGCGATTCGCGCCAATGACAACGTGCTCAGTGTCTCGCTGAAGCGCATCCGCGACTGAACGCCGCGTGAGGCCGCCGACGAGTCCCCTGATATTCATCGCCGATTGAACAGGATCACCGCCATGACCACCGCCCCATCCAGCACGACGCAGGCCGCTCCTGAAACGCGGCGGACGCTGAATTTCTCCGCCGGCCCGGCCATCCTGCCCGAAGCGGTCCTTCGCCAGGCGCAGGCCGACCTGTGGTCGATCGACGGCACGGGCATCGGCATCATGGAACACAGCCACCGCGGGCCGGTGTTCGATCGCGTCATTGAAGAGGCCGAGGCCGACTGCCGCAAACTCGCCAACATTTCCGACGATTATTCCGTGCTGTTCCTTCAGGGCGGGGCGACGATGCAGTTCGCCATGATCCCCATGAACTTTCTGACCGAGGGGCGCGTCGCGGATTATCCCGACACCGGCGTATGGGCGAGCAAGGCGATCAAGGAGGCCCGACTGTTCGGCGATGTGAACGTCGCCTTCGACGGCTCCAGGCACCAGTACGACCACGTCCCGACCGACGAGGAACTGTCGCTGAGTGACAACGCCGCCTTCCTGCATTACTGCTCGAACAATACGATCTACGGCACGCGGTACCTGACGCCACCAAACACCGACGCCCCGCTGGTCTGCGATGCGAGCTCGGAAATGTTCAGCCGGCCGATCGACATCGACCGCCACACGCTGATCTACGCCGGGGCGCAGAAGAACCTCGGTCCGTCAGGCGTCACGCTCGTGATCATCCGCAAGGATTTCATGGAGCAGGGCCGCGAAGGCCTGCCGACCATGCTTGACTACCGCAAGCACGCCAAGGGCGGCTCGCGCGTCAACACGCCGCCGACCTTCGGCATCTACATCATGGGCCAGGTCTTCAAATGGCTGCTCGATCAGGGCGGCCTCGAAGGCATCGAACGGATCAATGAACGCAAGGCGTCGTATCTGTATGATGCAATCGATCAGTCCGGCGGTTTCTACCGGGGCGTGGCCCGAGCCGACTGCCGCAGCGTCATGAACGTCTCGTTCCGCACGCCGAGCGACGAACTTGACGCCCGTTTCCTTGATGAAGCGGCGGCGAACGACATGGACGGTCTGAAAGGTCATCGCGACGCCGGGGGGCTGCGGGCCTCGATCTACAACGCGTTTCCGGAAGCCGGCTGCCGCACGCTTGCGGAGTTCATGGCCGACTTTGCCCGACGAAACGGTTGAGCGCGATTGGTCATGCCGCCAGTTGCTGCGCCAGCGCGACGGCCTGCCGGGCGTATCCCCGGCCAAACAGGTTGACGTGGTTGAGCACGTGATACAGCTGGTACGCAGCGATCCGGCGATCCACCTCGTTATGATCGTGGATCTGCGCGCTGTACGCCTCGAAACATGACGCCGGAAACCCGCCAAACAACTGCATCATCGCGATGTCGGCCCAGCCGTCGCCGATCGAACACGCCGGATCAATGACGGCGACGCGCGGCGAACCATCCTCGTCCACGCCGGGCATCGCGTTCCCCGCCCAGAGGTCGCCGTGCAGCAGCGAGGGAAACGGGCGGTGCGGCAGGATCTGATCGAGGCGGTCGATCACGCGTTCGACCGTCTTCAGTTCATCGCTGGACATGGCCCGCCCGGCTTTGGCGAGATTCAACTGATGGCCGAGCCGGCAGTTGCGGTTGAACTCGACCCAGTCGTCGTGCCAGGTGTTCGGCTGGGGCGTCGTGCCGAGATGGTTGTCATGCGCGAAACCGTACCGCTGGCCGACGTCCGTCCGATGCATCGCCGCCAGCTCCTCGCCGAGACGGCGATACGCCCCGTCGTCGCGCGGCCCGGGGTCGACGTGCGTCATGAGCAGGACCGCCCGGCCGTCGTACTCGCCGGTGTGCAGCGCGTACGGCACAAGGACCGTGTTCGTCTCCGCCAGCGCGGTCAGGCCGACGGCCTCTTCCTCGAACAGCCCGCGCTGTGACGCATTGGTCAGTTTCGCGACGAGCGTGCGGCCGTCGTCAAGGTCCACCCGGCTAACCTGATGAATGCACCCGCCGGACAGGTCACTCAGCCGCGTGACGGCGGCCTTAATCCCGGCGGCTTCGATGGCGTGCTCAATCGCCTGACGTGTCATTCCGTCCGTCGACTCCGGCTGCTCGTTCCTGAGGTGAATTGCGCCGCGGCGGCACTCGTTTACTGCCTCGATGACGGCTCAGGCCGGGCCGTCAGTTGGTCAAGCAGGTTCTCGCACGACCGGTCGAGCAGATCAAAGACATGGTCGAACCCGTCGTCGCCGCCGTAGTACGGGTCGGGCACCTCGTGAGGCGAATCTTCGGGAAGAAATTCGAGCATGAGGTGAATCTGATCCGGCCGGGCGCCGAGCCGCTCCACCTTCCGGTAGTTGTCCCGGTCCATGCAGAGCAGCAGGTCGAATCGGTCAGTGTCGCCCGGTTCGATCTGCCGGCCGCGACTGACGAGTCTGACGCCATGCCGCTCGGCGACTTCGCGGGCGCGGGGGTCGGGCGGATCGCCGACATGCCACCCGCCGGTCCCGGCCGAGTCAATGGTGAACTGCTCAGCGACGCCGCGTGCGTTGGCCTTGTGCAGAAAGATGCCTTCAGCCAGCGGGCTTCGGCAGATGTTGCCCAGGCAGATGAACAGCAGACGGTGACGATTCGAGTCGCTCATACGCGGCAAGTGTAGCCGCCGCGCCCGCTCATGTGCAGCGCCGGGGCGTCACGCGGTCGGCCGGGAGGCGCCTTCGGCGGGCAGGCTGGCCACGCCGGATTCACCGGTCCGGGTCGCGGCGGCGGATGACGCCAGCGATGGAGCGGCCGTCGGCGGACCTTCGCCGGCCCCCTGCGGTTGTGGTGCCGGTGGGGCCGTTTCAGCGGCCGCCGTTTCGTGTTCAAGCTGTTCGACCTCATGCCGACGCCGGGCCGCCTTCACCGCGATGACGCCAATGAAACCAAACAGCACCAGTGCCACCGCATAAATCGCCCGCACGCGAAGCTCGGTGAACATGACCAGCGCCGCGAGCAGCACACCGACGAGGGCGAACAGCCCGCTGATCCCGTACAGGGCGAAGACGGCCTTTTTCACGCCCCCGCCGAACGCGCTTCGCAACTGGTGGTGAATGTGCTGATCATCCGCGGCGGACATCGGCTGACCGCTGAGTTTGCGCCGGATGATCGCGAGAACCGTGTCCATGATCGGAAGGGCGAAGACGATCAGCCCGGCGAATACGAGGTGCGTTTGCCCGTACTCACCGAACATCAGGATGATTACGACGCACAGGTACCCGAGCAGCAGACTGCCACAATCCCCCAGAAAAATCGTCGCCGGGTTGAAGTTGTGCGGCAGGAATCCAAGAACCGCCCCGAACAGGGCGAACGCAAGGACCAGCCGTGCCCCGGCGAGGACAGGCTCCCGGCCGTCGATCAGCGGCCACGCCTGCAGCGCCATGAACACGGAGATCACCAGCAGCCCGAGAGCGACGATTCCCACCACCCCGGAGAGCAGCCCGTCCAGTCCATCAATGAGATTCGCCGCATTGCACCCGCCGAGAATGAAGATCGCGATCAGGGCCGTCCCGGTCCAGTACACAAGATCGAAAGGCAGTTCGAGCACGGGAATCGTGAAGACGAGACTTTCCAGACCGAAGAAGTCCGCCACCGGCCAGAGGACCCCCGCCGCAACGTTCACGCCGATCTTGCTCACTGCCAGCGCAGCCGCCGCGATGAGCTGGCCCATGATCTTCAGTCGCGGATCCCATCCCCACAGGTCGTCGGCCAGGCCCGTGAACGCGATCGCGACCATCCCGATCACGATGGCGATCGGCACGGGATCGAATTGCGCGGTGATCCCGTCGACGTACACGTAACTCGCCGCCACCGCCGCAATAATACCGATGAACACCGCAACCCCGCCCATGTACGCCACCGGCAGGCGATGCAGCTTGCGGATCGAATCCGGCCGATCGACCACCCCGCCCCATAATGCGACGCGGCGGATGACTGGCGTGCTCAGCAGCGTCACCACGAACGCGATCAGAAAAATCACCGAGTAACTGTTGACCAGGTCGAGCGCGTTGACCGCCATCGCCCCGAACCCGTCGTCGTCCGACGGACGAAGCGCCGACCCCGCCGTCGCTGCCGGCGTCATGATGTGGGCGCCCAGCCAGTTCATCCGGTCGACTCCAGCGGTGTCTGTCCCCGCTCATACAGATCGGCCAGATCGCGAATCGTCTGTTCCAAGGGGTATCGCGGCGACCACTCGACTGCCTCGCGAAGACGCGTCAGATCCGGCCGCCGGTGCCGCAGATCATCGAACCCCTGCCCGAACGCTTCATCGTAGGTGACATACTCGATCGGGCAGTCGGCATTCAATGTCCGGCAGACCATTGCGGCAAGTTCGCCGATCTCAATCGGCTCGTCGCTGCCGACGTTGAACACCCG
Organism: Phycisphaerales bacterium; assembly: GCA_007135295.1. Lineage (GTDB taxonomy): Bacteria > Planctomycetota > Phycisphaerae > Phycisphaerales > SM1A02 > SLJD01. The sequence continues at coordinate 20,981 of SLJD01000366.1, read as the reverse complement.
GCCGTGACAGGCGGGGTTTGCCAGCAGCCGAGGCAGAATCTCAACCACGTCCCGCACATCGCAGAAGCACCGCGTCTGTTTGCCGTCACCATGGACCTGGAGCGACGTCCCCGACAGCGCCGCCTCCACGAATCGAGGAATCACCATGCCGTACCGGCCGACCTGTCGCGGCCCGACGGTGTTAAAGAACCTCGCGACCACCGCGGGCAGCCCGTGACGGCCGGCGTGGGCGAGCGCGAGATACTCATCGATCGCCTTGGAGCACGCGTACGACCACCGGCTGTAGATCGTCGGCCCGTACACCACGTCATCGTCTTCAGCGAACGGTGTCTTGGTCGATTTGCCATAGACCTCCGACGTCGATGCAACGAGAATCGGAACCGCCGCGCCGGCCGCGAACTCAAGAACCGCCGCTGTCTGGCTGACGTTGTTCTCGATCGTTTCGATCGGCCGCTCAATCACGAGGCGCACCCCGACTGACGCAGCGAGGTGGTAGATCACATCGAACTGCGTCGGGTCGAGTTGGGCAAGCACATCGCTGACGTCCCCCTGCAGGATCTCAACCTGCTCGGCCGGAACGCTGGCCAGGTTCTCCGCCCGGCCGGTCGAGTAATTGTCGATCACAACCACGTGATGACCGCCGTCGACGAGATGCTCGACCAGGTGCGAACCAATGAAGCCGGCTCCGCCGGTGATCAGGCATCGTTGCGGTTGGGCAGAGGCGGACATGACAGCAGTTCCTTGACCTGTGCCGGAGCCGGCGGGCGGCTCGCGGCCGAAACGTCAGCATTCCCTGCCCCGGCGATCGAGTCGCGCTCCCGGGCCGCCGTTCGGCCGCGGATGAGGGCCGGCGGGACGTGTCGGCTGCACGCCCCGCCGGATCGGTTCTCCGGCCGACGCAATCATCGCTCGGACGACGCCGAATAGGACGCGATGGTGGCGAAGTTCTTCTTGAAGTATCCGCCGGTCGTGCCGCGCGCCCGGTTGAGCATGATGCCGATGAGTTCCGAACGCGTGTCGGCCAACTGGTTGATAAGTCGCGCCACGAGGCCGCGCTGCGCTTCATTGGCCGGGACGAGCAGCAGTGTCGCATCGGCCTTGTTCGCCAGCGCGATCGCCTCACCGGCCACGACCGCCGGCGGCGCGTCCAGCACGATCAGGTCGTACCGTTCCCGCAACTGGGCCATGAGTTGATCGAACCGCGGTGTGTTCAGCCGCTCGAAGACGCGGTGCGGCACCGTGCCGCAGGACAGCAGATCCACGCCCGAGCCGGCGTCGATGATCGCTTCATCAATCGTCGTCGCCTCGTGCAGAAGATCGCCCAGGCCCGGGCCGTGATTTTCAATACCCAGCGCCTTGGCCAGACCCGGCCGGCGGAAGTTGGCATCGACCGCCAGGACACGACGGCCCGCGGCGGCGTAGGTCGCAGCGATGTTCGAAACCGTCGTCGTCGTCCCGGATCCGGGCAGACTGCCCAGCACGAGCAGCGACTGGTGCTGTGACATGTCCAGCACCTTCATCAGCGGAGCGCACGCCTGCCGATACGACTCGGCGAGGACGCTGGACGGCTGATCGCGGACGACCATCTCCACGTTGTCGATGCCGGTCGGATCCTCGTCGCGGTCGGGAATCACGCCCACAACGCGAGCGCCGGGAATCAGGCCGAGGTCGCTGACCGTCTTGACGCGCTGGTCCGTCATCTCGCGGAGGAACACGAGGCCGGTCGTCAGCCCGAGCGTGAGAATCACGCCGAGCGGCAGCATGAGCTTGAGCTGCGGGAACGACTTCTGGCGCGGCACCTGCGCGTTCTGCCAGATGCGCACGCGGGCGGCGTCATCGCGCAGGCGGAGCATCTGCAGTTCGCGGATCAGGGCCATGTCCGTGCTGCGCAGCTCCTCGAGCCGCGTGCGTTGCCGCTCGAGCTCCTTGAACTCCGAATAGCTCGCCGCCAGCTCGCGCAGGGACTCATCCTTCTCCTCGTAATCCGTTTCCAGCTCTTCAAGCATGCGTTGCAAGCGGTGAATCTGATCGGCGGTCATCTTGAGATCGGACTCAAGATTGCGGTTGATCAGTTCCTGAATCTTCGCTTCACGCTGCTCCTCAAAGCCGCGGATGCGGGCTTCGAGATCACGGATCCGGCCGTCGTTGTTGCGGTCAATCCGCCGCTCGCGCAGGGAGAACAGGGCGGCCTTGCTTTCGTTGACCTGCTGGTCGAGCCGGGCGATCACCGGCTCCATCTCCGCCCGCATGCGATCATCCGCGGTCGGCCGGATCGTGCCTTCCAGCTTGCGCTGGATGCGATCGTACTCCGTTCGGGCGACGTTGAGGTTGACCGTCGCTTCCTGGATTCGGTGCACGGTGCTGTTCAGCGCCAGATACGTCTGGTGGAACCGGGGGTCATCGAGCGCCGTAATGCCGCGCTCGCGGATGAAATCCTCGATCTCCTCAGACAACTGGTCGATTTCGTCGGCCGTCCGGTTCATCTCCTCGTTGAACAATTCGATGTTCGCCCGATGGCGGCTTTCGTCCATCTGTCGCCGCTTGTTGATGTATGCGTTAGCGACCCGGTTGAGCACGACGGGCACATCCTCCGCCTCATGCGTCGACCATGCCACGCGAAACAGGTTTGAATTACGGACCAGCCCCGCGTTGAGCGTGTCTCGCAGGTCATCGACCGCACTTTCGTAGTCGATCGACACGCCATCCGGCAGCGTGTAGCTCTGCAACCACTCGGTGTTCTCGACCTGCGGCGTGCGGACGGCCTCCATCAGGACATCACGACCGAGCAGCATGCTGATCTCGGTCTGCCCGAGGCGGACGACCTCATCTTCGCGACCAAAATCCTGCGTGCCGACCTCCCGGGACTGCTTGAGGCCCGGCTGCAACTCGAAGCGCACCTCGCCGGAGTACAGCGGATACGCCCGGTCGAGCCCGTACCACGCCGCCGCTCCGATCCCCGCCCCGATGAAGATCGACGCGATGAGAAGCCAGACGTGGCGGCGGAGCACGCGAAATGGATCGATCGATCGGGCTGACGGTGCCGCGGTCGCGCCACCCCCGCGCGGTCGGGCGGTGCCGCCGCCCCGGGCCGGACTGCTCTGTGTCGTGACGCTGCTCATAACTCTGTCCTGTTGTCTCAGGCCGTCCGGCATGGACGGCTCAGTGGTTCTTACTGCACGCGGTTGATTCGCTCACGCGTCCGCTCAAGTTCCTCTCGCACCTCATCGTCCGGATCCAGTTCTTCCGCCCGTTCCAGGTGCGTACGGGCCAGATCCGGATCCGCCCGTTCCAGTTGAAGCTGCGCCATGTGAAGATGGGCCGCAGCCGACTGCTCATCAAGCTCGATCGCACGCCGCAGCGTGCTGTAGGCCTCATCGTACCGTCCCATCAGCATCAGGATCATGCCAAGGGTGTCCTGATAACTCGCGTTCTCCGGCTGCATGTCGACAGCGCGGCGGGCGTGCGAGAGGGCCTCATCCGGCTGATCGAGATGCTTGGCGAGCACATAGGCGAGGTTGTTCAGCGCGCTGTGGTCCGCCGGGTTCAATTCCGTCTGTCGGCGGAACGCCTGCATGGCGGCGCTGAACTCGCCCCGGCGGTACAGCGAGACGCCCTGGCGGTGAATGATGCGGGGGCGAATGGACTCATCAACTGTCTCGAGCCGCTCCACCGCCATTTCCTGCAGTTCCGCCGCTCGACCCCCGCCGTCCGGCGTGTTCTCCCAGAGTTCGGCAAGCTGGTCGAGTTCGAACGCGTTCGGCTCGCCGTCGGCGAGTTCGAAGACGATCTCCTCGGCCTGTTCGGTCTCGTCAGGGACGAACATGCGGCCGAGCGCTGCATACCAGGCGGCCATTGCCTGCATCCCAGCCCGGCCTTCCTCGATGAACTGGTGGAACTGCCGGTAGGCGCGCTCAAGCTGGTCGATCGCGTCGTCGGACCGCCCAAGCCCGTAACTTGCTTCCGCGAAGACCACCCGCAGCCCGGGATTGACCTGCTCGCCGCCGACGACCTGGCCGAGCAGACCGTGGGCACGCTGGTAGTCCGGATCCGGGCGGCGGAGCATCGACTCGGCCATCTTCACGAGCATCGGCTCGCTTGGCTGCAGTTCGTACGACCGCTGGAAGGCCGCCACCGCGTCGTCATACCGCCCGACCTGCAGCAGCAGATCGCCGAGCCGATCATGCCATCGCGACTGGAACGGCTGGCGATCGATCGCGTCTTCGACGACCTCGATGGCCTGGTCGAACTCGCCAAGCTCGACACGGATGTCGACCAGTCGACGCCGGGCTGACTCGTGGTGCGGCCGGCGCTCAAGCACCCGGCCGAGTTCACGGGCCGCCCCGCTGTGATCCCCGCGGCCGGCGCGCAGCTCCGCGCGGATCATGCGGCTCTGCACCTGGTCAGGATTGAGCGATTCCGCCCGCCCGAGCGAAAGTTCAGCTTCATCGATCAGGCGCCGCCGCCCCGTTCGCTGATATTCCTCGTAGTAGCTCAGCGCGATCTGAATGTGCGGGGTGGGGCTCGACGGATTCATTTCGACCGCCCGTTCGAGCAATTCTCGCTGATCGGACCACCGCTGGGCAGCGAGCCGGTCTTCGCCTTCCGCCATGGCGTATGCCGCCCGACGGCCGGCGAGTGACGCTTCGAGCAGCACGACCTCCATGTCCTCGCCGGCCTGATCGATGAGGTGATCGAGATTCGAGCGGGCTTCGTCGAACTGCCCCGAGCGAATGAGCGATTCGGTCATCCGCAACCGGACGGCGCGATCGTCATCGGCTTCAAGCACGCTGTTGTAGAACATCGCCGCCTGCGCGTGCCGGCCGTGCGACATGAGGAGGTCACCAAGCCTGCGGTCGGCCAGTCGCTGCTCGTCGGCGGGGTCCTGCCGGGCATCCTGAAGGATCTGCACCGCCTGGTTGAACTGATTCGCGTCGACGTAGTACTCAGCGAGCGCGATCATCGCTTCCACGCGGGCAACACCCTCGCGGTTTTCGACAGCGTCTTCAAGCAGACCGACCGCTTCCCGGCCCTCGCCTTCGCGTCGCAGCAGCCGGGCCTTCATTTTCAGCGTGTCCAGATCATCGTAGCCGGCGTCAACAAGCTGGTTGACGATCTGCTTGCCTTCATCGATCCATTGCCGAGCGGTCTCTTCGAGCAGTTGCTGGCGGCGCGACCTGGACATCTGCTCCCACCGACGACCGTCGTAGCGGGGCGAGCCGTCGTCATCGAGCACGAGCCGTCGCGATGGCTCGGTGGAGATCAGGAGGTCCGCCAGCCGCAGCGCGTTCTCCCGATTGTCTGGGTTCGCCTCGAACAGCTCACGTCGCTCGCGCAGCACACGGGACCGGTCACCGGCCTGGGCTTCAAGCTGCAGCCACGTCTCCCGGACGGTGGGGTTGTGCGGCGCGAGGTCGCGGGCACGCCTGATGAGGTCGAGCGCCCGCTGCTGGTCGCCGGCCCCGAGCAGCATGTTGCCGTATTCCTGCAATGTCAGCAGATCGTTGGGATTGATTTCAAACGCACGATCGAACGCGCGCTCCGCGTCGGCGTAGTTGCCGACCGCGTGGTACGCCATCCCCAGCCATCGCCATGACTGGGCGGCAAAGCCGCGCCGCTCGGTCAGGCTGATGAACGTGCGTACCGCGTCGACGTACTGACCGCGCTGCATCTGGAACCGGCCTTGGTACACGAGTCCGCCGGCGCCGTCGGCGTCAGCCTGCTCGGCCCGGTCGACGAGCGACTGCGCTTCCGACCAGTCGCCCTGTTCGAGCGCACGCTCGAACTGGAATTCGATCAGCCGCGGGTGATTCGCAGAATCCTCATCAAGTTCGGCCAGAATCGACTCCGCTCGCTGACGGGCGCGGTCAATCTGATCCTGCAGTTCATCAGGGTTCTGCCCGTCCGGTGCAAGCCCGGCCCGCAACTGCCGCTGCCAGCGGTCGGCGGACTGCTCGAGATTCACGAGCGTCATGACGTCCTGCTCAGCCGGATCGTCGAACTGCGACTCCGTAACCAGTTCGATCCGCTCGACGGGGTCGTCGGCGTCGATCCACCGGCTGAACCGCTGCAATGTTTCGTTGTCCGAGTCGAGTTGCAGGCCTTCTTCGACAAACCGGCTCGACGCTTCAAGGTCTCCTGTCATCATGGAGAGCTGCGCGAGGGCCACCACCACTTCAACGTTGTCGGGCGAATCCTCCCGCGCCTGCATGAGCATCGCCCGGGCGCCGCTGACGTCGCCGGACTGAAAACGCTCGTACGCCTGCCGAAGCACACCGGGCAGGGAGATCGGTTCGGCCTCCTCGCCAGTCATCGCCTGCTCGATCGCCTGCTGCAGCGCCACAGCGTCCTCGTGAGGGTTGGCGTCCATGACGACGCTGATCGCCCTCTGGGCGTCCTCGAAATCCTGCAACTGGAAGGAAAGTCGAGCGTACTGATACGCGAGCCACTGGTTGCCCGGGTTCTGCTGGAAGGCCTGCCCCATACGGCGGCGGGCAAGGCCGAGTTGCCCTTCACGCTCAAGCGAGATCGCGCTGAGGCGAAGCACGTCCATGTCGCTTTCCAGCCCCTGCTCAATCAGGCGCTCGAAGTGACTCGCCGCATCGCCAAAGCGTCCCTCCGCGACGGCGATCTTGCCATCCGCCCGGATGACGATCGGGTCACCTTCACGCTGCGTGGCGTGCTGGGCGAGCAGGTCACGGTCTTCCTGCAACTGCTCAGCAATACCGTCACGTTCATCGAGGTCGGCGAGTTCCCACCGGCGGAACTCGATGTCGACGAGCAGCGACGCCGCCCGACCCCGCAGGTGATGCTGAACGCGTGAGAACAGACCGACAGGCAGCGGGTCGCGTTGGACAAGTGACTCGGCGCGTTCCCGCGCGGGGTCGAACTCGCCCATCGCGTACTCCAGCCGGGCGGCACTGAACTCGTGCATCAGCGATTCAGGGTGATCCTCAAGGTAGTCATCAAGAATCGCCACCGCGCGTTGCAGACCCTCGGAGCGGTCGATTATGCGCAGAACATCGACGGCGTCGCCGACGAGAAATCCATCATCAACTCCGCGGATGCGGACGGCGATGCGGTCCGCCGCCTCGACCCATTGCTCATCGGCCACCGGTTGCTCTTCACGGCTCCGCTGAAAGATCAGCCGGCGGGCCTTGGCAACGGCGAGCGCCGGGCCGTCGTCGACGTTTTCTGCCCCCTGTTCAATCGCTTCGTCGGCCAATCCGATAAAGCGGGCCGCGGTGCGCGCATCAGCGCGGGCCAGGGAATTCTCCGCCCGTGCCAGGCGGCCCATGATCAGCCGCGACCAGCCCAAATCGCTATCGGGCACGGCATCGAGAAATTCGACGAGATCTTCCTCGGCGGCGTCGTTTTCATCACTCGTGTTGGCATCGGCGCGTTCGTACATCGCCAGGCCCCGGTAGAGTCGGGCGTAAACGCGCTGCGGCTCGTCGTCCGGCAGGCGGTGCCACATGTTGTCGGCGTAATCTGCCAACTGCCGCCAGATGCTCGAACTGTTGGAGAACCGGGCGAAGTCGTAGAACTCCCGGATCAGTCGGAGGTGCGCTTCGGGATTCGTGCGATCATGAGTGGCTTCATAGTTGAGAAGGGCGAGCCTGTCCTGGTAATACCGCTCCGCCGACTCGGTCGTCGTCGGACGGATGTGACGAAGCGCTTCCTTCATCTTCTCGCGGTATTCCTCGTTCGCCGGGTCGCGGTGAACCGCCCGGCCGTACATGTTGAGCGCGCGCTCGTAGTCGCCCTCTTCCATGAGGTGGTCGCCGGCCTGGACGTTGCGTTCGGGATTGGCGCGGATCTGCAGGAACAGCAGGCCGCCCACAGTCGCGACCGCGAGCATGATGGCACAAGCCAGTATCAGTATGAATCGCGTATTGATTCGAGTCGCCATCGATTCCCTCTCGTCAGCTTGACTGCACCTCGGCCTGTTGCGCCGCCTCCTGCTCGACTTCGGCCCAGTCGGGCAGACATCGCATGATCTCCGGAAGCATCAGGTCCATAAACTCCCCGGACCGCTCAAGAAACTCGTCCACAGATACATCTTCGGTGACCGGCATTGATACCTGCACTTTCAGGTAATAGGCGTACTTCTCGGACCGGTTGAACGCCATGACCCGGATCGCCTCGGGCTGAGGCGTCGTCCGGCCGTTGGCCACGAAGAAGTAGCCGGCGAACAGCCGACTGTTCGGGTTCTGTTCATTGCGGAATTCCGAAGTGCGCAGCCGCAGATCGCCGATCGGCATACGCACTTCGCTCGGCCGGCGAGTGATCGGATCAATCCGGTCCATGACGGGGTACGGCGTGCCGTCATTGCTCATGTTTTCTTCATCGTCGCGCCAGCCGGATGTATCGACCGGCAGGTCCAGATTCTGCGGCAGCCCGGAAATCGACCAGCCGTGCGCGACGAAGCAGCGGTCCGGAACATGGGGGACGGCGTCGATCAGCCCGGTGTAATAGGCGAGGTGAAGCATGATAGCTTCCTCTTCGCCGTCGCGCTCACGGACATATGTCCGGGTCAGATAATCCTCGGTGCCGAGTTCCTCGGTCATGGCGGCGTCAAGGTCGACGTCCTCTCCCCGGGCCCGCCATTCCCCGAGTTGCCGCGGAATCGTTCCAAGCGACTGGCGCAGCTCGACCGGCTCCTTGGCCAGATAGATATTCAAAGCCGCGATGACGGACTGAAAGCCGATCGCGCTGACGAGCATCGTCAGGCACACCGCCACGAGCGCGTACTTGGCCTTGCTGTCAAACATAATCCGTCCTCACACGCGCATGCATCGCGATCCACTGCCTTGCCGGGCCATTCATGCTGATCATGATGGCGTCCCCCCTGCTGTCGGAGCATCCGGCTCGATGACGAGGTTCCGCAAGACCCACACCAGCCCGAGATAGATAAACAGCGCCGGGACAAGCCAGACCAGCCCGATAAAATGGTGAAAATCGCCGGCCGCAAAGTCCGTGTCATACAGACTCAGCCAAGCGAGCGTCACCACCCTCAGGATATTCACGAAAATAGCGGTGGGCACAGCGAGCAGTACGAGGGCCACCTGCTGCCACAACCGGCTCAGGCCGGTGTATGCAATAAACACCCCCAGCGCCAGGAACGCCATGAGCATCCGCATGCCCGAGCACGCCTCGGCGATGTTCAACGGATTTTCAACGCCGGCCTGATCGACGACGACCAGCACATTGCCCAGTTTCTCAACGGTAAATCCGAGCAGGATGAGGACGTAATACGACCCGATGGCCGCGATGTCCTGCATTTCATTCGTCACCAGGCCCATGAGGCGGTCGGAGATTCGCTGCCCGAAGACGGCGAGATACGCCAGCGGGAAGAGCAAGTGCCCCGTGGCCCGCGTACCGAAGAACGTCAGCACGATGCCGAACAGCGTCAGCGCCACCGCCGCCCCCTGCAGATTGTGGTGCATGAAGGCGTCCGGACCGAGCCAGAAGAAAAAGTATGCGCCAGCCCCGACGATGATCGGCAGGAGTCCGAGCCAGTTCGTCCGGAACGGCACCTTCAGCAGCGTCTCACGCTTCAGATAGACGAAATAGCCGGTAATAAACGGAATGATCAGCGTGTGGCCCCAGTCGGCCTGCTGATGGATGGCGAAGTTGAATTGGGCGCGGAGAAAATTCCAGAAAAGGAACACAAAACACGCGCCGACCAGCAGACCGCCGAGCAGCAACTGCTGCCTGTCCGCATCGCTGACGCGGACCGACTCGGCCTGGTCGCTGATCTCCACCGCCTCACTGGACATATTCAGCTCTTGATCGACCAACCTTCTCCGCCTCTTCAGCGGAACACACCATGTTTGCCTGTCTCATGACAGCCAAACAGAATGCGACCGCAAGGTTGTCCTCCTGCCCTTCCGACGTCGCATCCGCTGCACTGTTACGTCGCCCGGCCGGACCGGGGTTCGTTCATTCTTGTCACATTGTCGGCCCGCGGGCCGCTGTATCCAACCCCCAACCGGCCAAAAAGATGGCCTGATATCGATACCGACACCACGAACGAACCAGCCGCCGACAAACGCCCCGCCTCGATACGGCGACCAGGACGGCCGATCCTTTCCACCGCCGACACGGTCCCGGGTCACTGCCCCTGGACACGCGTAGGCGGCGCGCCGAAGACGTCGTTGCCGAAGTTCCGGTCAAGCAGGAACCCGAAGCCGTAACTCACGCGGAAGCCGTTGCGAATGACCGCCAGCGGCGTTGCGGCGAACGAGGTGCCGACAATGATGTGATCGTTGGGCTTGAGCACGATGTCCGGCTCGGTCCGCTGCCGGATCGCGGCGAGATTCACGCGGATCGTCGCTTCGCGGTTCTCGCCGACCATCCGGGTCAGGTCCACCCGCTCGGGAATCGCCACCGGGCCGAGCCCGCCGACCGCTGCGATGAGGCGGCTGAGGGTGAGCTTCTGACCGCCTTCCTGGGCGAGGCTGTACACACCCGGGCGGGCAACCTCGCCCTCAACGTACACGAGGCCCATCTCCGGGAACTCGACGAAGATTTTGTCGCTCGGGCGGATGACAATGTTGTATCGGCTGTCGCCCTGTTCGAGCCGGTCGTACGGGATCTCGATAATCCGCTCGACGTAGGCTTCGTCCTCGTCCACTTCCTCGCCGGTGCCGGGCCGGACTTCGACCCATTCGCCGCGCTCTTCGTCATAGACGAAGTTGCTGTCGCGTTCACGGCGGGTCGGCGCGGGCATGTCCTCGATATCGACAGGCGGTTCGTCGGCTACGCGGACCGGCTGAAGGTCGTCGATGTCGATCGGCGGATCGTCGTGGCCGGCGCTTTGGCTCATCGCACCGGGTCGGGGCTCCTCGTCAAGCTGATCGATCAGTTCATCAATGTCGACCGGCCGCCGCTCATCAGGGTCGCGCGGCCGATCCGGGTCCTCCATGTCACGATAAAACGGGGCGATGACTTCATCATCAAGCGCCACCTGCCGAATCACATAGATGGTCTGCGTGTCGGGCGGCACGCCGCCGGCGGTCGCGAGCGCTTCCAGCAGGCGGAAGTCCGGCCGGCGCAGTTGGTACACGCCCGGGCCGCGGGTGTTGCCGTAGACGGTGTACTGGAAGTACCCGCCCTCTTCGAGTTGCACGGTGACCTGCGGGTAGGCGAGGACTTCCTCAGCGAGGAGCTCGACGAGGTCGTCCTGGAACTCCTGCAGCGTCTTGCCGGCCGCAGGCACATCGCCGACGACCGGCAGTCGGAAGTTGCCCGACGCGTCGATCCGCCGCATGGCCTGGGTCATCTGGTTGTCGAATTCGAGCTCGAAGACCTCGACGGTGACGAAGTCGCCCGGAGCGAGCCGGTACGTCAGGTCGCTGGGCAGCAGGTCCTCTCGCGTGACTTCGCTCGTCTGGCGGAAGAGCGTCTCTTCCTGCTCGATGACGTCGATGCGGTCAAGGATCGGGACCATCGTCGGCTGATCCTTGAAGTAACCCGTCTTGGACGGATCCATGAAACTCTGGAGGCCGCAGCCGGTCATCTGCGACGCGACGGCGATCATGACGACCGCGAGGATGCTGCGCACCACGGTGGCTTGTCTTACCTGCTTGAACTGACTCACCCAAACTCTCCTCGTCCAGTTGCCACGCACCTGAGATCAGGTCAGACACCGCCGCCCAACCAGTACTGCCTCAACAGCGCTGTGCGGCAGTGTATCTTCGCAGATGCACCGGCGTCGTCAACGGCCGGGAACATCATCCACGAAACCGAATCGGTTGTCACCTGCTGCCGGACATACAGCCAGTCCAATGAGACGGACATCCTGCCGCCGACCTGGACGGCCTGTTCAAGATCGACCGGTTATTCGGGGTGGGTTGAATGCTGGCACGGAATTTTCCGGAACAAATTGATTTTTCGACGGCCTCTCGGTCGATCCGGCAGCGATTTCCGGCGCCCGGCGCCACCTCTGAGACGCCGCAGTCGGCTACAATGCGGGTCTATGAGTTCCTGCCACGGCCCCACCTCCGCGACCCCGCCCCTCTCCGTTCAATACGAAAACCGCGCGGTGCAGCGCACCATCGCCCGGCACCCCCGGCCGCTCGGCGGGGACACGACGCGGAATCTCGGCAAGGCCCGACTCAGTCTGACGGGCATGGTGCTCAACAACGACGGCGGCCAGCCCCAGCAACTGCAGATCGGCCGCAAGCCCGACTGGCTGCGAGCCCGCGTGCCCGGCGGCGAGGGCTACCACCGCCTCAAGGACATCATCGACACCCACAACCTGCATACGGTGTGCCAGGAAGCATCCTGCCCCAACATGGGCGAATGCTGGTCGCGCGGGACGGCGACGATCATGATCCTCGGCGACACGTGCACCCGGTCGTGCGGCTTCTGCAACATTAAGACCGGCCGGCCCGATCCCGTCGACGAGGACGAGCCCCGCCGCGTCGCTGAGTCCCTGCAACTCATGGGCCTCAAACACGTTGTGATCACCTCCGTCGACCGCGACGATCTGCCGGACGGCGGGGCCGCGATCTGGGCCGAGACCATCCGCCAGTGCCACAAGCTCTGCCCGGACATGTCCGTCGAGGTGCTCGTCGGCGACTTCAAGGGCGATGAGGACGATCTGCAGACGGTCATCGACGCCCGGCCGGAGATCCTCTCCCACAACATGGAGACGGTTCGAAGGATGCACCCGACCGTCCGGCCGCAGGCGAAGTACGAGCGGTCACTGCAGGTGCTCAAGCAGATCAAGGATCAGGGGCTGGTCTCGAAGACGAGCATCATGGTCGGCATCGGCGAGCATGACGACGAGGTGCTCGAAGTGATGGACGACCTGCGCGACACCGCCGAGGCGGACATCTTCACGATCGGCCAGTATCTCCAGCCGACACGCAACCACCTGCCGATCGACCGGTGGGTGACGCCGGAGCAGTTCGACTGGTACAAGGTCGAGGGCCTCCGCCGGGGCTTCAAGGTCGTCGAGAGCGGCCCGCTGGTGCGCAGCAGCTACCACGCCGAAGAGCAGGCCGAGCGCCTCAGCCCCGATCGCCGCGAAACCGTCGAGGCCATGGAATCGCTGATCGACTCCGCGAAGGCGTCCCGGTCCTGAAGCCGGCCGGGGGGCTCCCCTGCCTCCCCCCTGTCCATCTATTCGCTCCGGCGCCGGGAGCTGCCGACAAGGCCGGCAAAAGCGAGCACGGGCATCGCCCCAGGCGCCGGGACGCCTCAGTGCAGGTCATCGATAACCGGCGGGGTGTCATACTGCCTGTGAAGCACGACTTTTTCCCGACGGCGAGCCGTGCGAGGATGCCTATGGCGGCGGCCCCGGGGCGATCATGTGCAGCGATAAGCTCTCCCGGCCGACCGTCGCCGAAGAGAACTTCTGACCGGGCCTCGGCCAGGCAAAGCATGTCCCTTCCACACCCGCGCTTGAGCGCGGGTTTTTTGTGTCACGATTCGCCTCGCCGAAGTGGCCCCACTTCCCATTCCGACTGGTGAACGTACTCAGAAAAGGGAACGCGCCCGGGTGGATTCGAACCACCGACCGCCGGTTTAGGAAACCGGTGCTCTATCCTGCTGAGCTACGAGCGCTGCGTGCAGCGACGATTGTACGCCAACGGTCAGCGGCCTTCATCCGCGTTCGGCGACCGGCGGTTTCACGGGCCGGCCGGGCTGCCGGACGCTGACAAGTTGGCTACGATGGCCCGCACGCGGCATGTTCGCGGGTTGCGGCAATTGCGTCACCTGGCGACGGGTCGCGAAAACCATTGGGCCAACGCAGCAGCCCGTGTCTCAGCATTTCCTGAAGTGCGTCCTGCGTCTGATTCTGAGGAGCGATCGTTCATGTCATCCAACGACGACCAGCCACAGACCGGCAACGACCGCCCGATGGTCAGCATGCTGCTGGCCGAGGAAATCGCATCGATGCTGGAGCAGAAACGAACGCACGAGGCCAGACGTTCACTGGTCGAGATGCTGCCGCCCGAAATTGCGGACCTGCTCATCGAGCTTGATCCGGCCCATCGCGCGGTCGCGTTCCGTCTGCTGCCGCGGGAACTTTCGGCAGAGGTGTACACCAACCTGCCGCACGATCTGCAGCAGGCCCTTCAGGAAGAGCTGACCAACGAACAGCTCGCCCAGATGTTCAACGAGATGGAGCCGGACGACCGGGCGGAGCTGTTCGATGAGATGCCCGGCCAACTGGTCAAGCAACTCCTGTCGATGATGCGGCCGGAAGAGCGGCGCAGCACGCAGGTGATTCTCGGCTACCCGGCGGAGAGCGTCGGCCGGCTCATGACGCCGCACTACCTCTCCGTCCAGCCGGACTGGTCGGTGCAGCAGACGCTGGAATACATCCGGTCGCACGGCGATGACGCCGAGTCCCTGCACGTGCTGTACGTGCTCGATGACCAGCAGCGACTGCTTGACGAAATCCGCATCCGGTCGGTACTGCTGGCTTCGCCGGATGCGACGATCGAGTCACTGATGGACAGCAATGTGGTCGCCCTCAACGCCCGCGACGACCGCGAGGAAGCCGTCCGCGTCATGGAACGGTACGACCTTTCCGTCCTGCCGGTCGTCGATCGCGACAACATCATGGTCGGCATCGTCACGTTCGACGACGTGGCGGACGTGGCGGTCGAGGAGACAACCGAAGACATTCATAAAACCGGCGCGCTCGCCCCGCTGGACATGAGCTACACGGACACCAGCATCGCGGCCCTTGTGCGCAAGCGGGTCGGCTGGCTCGTGCTGCTCGTCGGCGTGGCGATCGTCTCATCGGGCGTGATTGGCCGGTACGAAGAAACGCTCGAAGCGATGATTGTGCTGGCGTTCTTTATCCCGCTGCTGATCGACAGCGGCGGCAACGCGGGCTCGCAGTCAGCGACGATCATGGTCCGGGCGATTGCAACCGGCGACGTCCACCTTAAACAGTGGCTGGCAACGATCGGCAAGGAGATGTTTGTCGGCGCGTTGCTCGGCACGGCGATGGGCCTGGCCAGCGCGGCCCTCGGCTGGTTCCGCGGCGGATGGGAGATCGGCGTCATCGTCGGACTGGCGATGATCTGCATCGTCATTGTCTCGAACCTCATCGGCACGCTCACGCCGTTCGTGCTCACCCGGCTCAGACTCGACCCCGCCACGGCGAGCAGCCCGCTGATCACCACCGTTGCCGACATCGCCGGCCTGCTGATCTACTTCGGCATCGCGACGTGGCTGATCGGCGTGTTCGACCTTGTCGGGGTCGCTCCGGATGAAGCGGCCGAGTCAGCGGAGTCGGCGGCGGAAGCGGCGCATGCACTTGGCCCGATGGCATTCATGTGGCTGGGCTGACGCGGCGCGGAGTCAGCGCGGGGGGAGCCAGCGCGGGGGGTCACTGCTCGCTGCGGGCGTGTTCCATGAGCGGCCGGGCCTGATCCGTCTGATGCATAAGCGGCAGGTCGACAAAGAACGTCGCCCCGCGGCCCGGCTCGGAGACGAGCGAGACCGTCGCGCCGAGCAGTTCGGCCAGTTCCCGGCAGATCGCCAGCCCGAGGCCCGTGCCGGAATGCTCGCGCGTGTGAGACGCGTCGATCTGCCGGAACTTCTCGAAGATCGTCTCCTGCATGTCATACGGGATGCCCGGGCCGGTGTCCGAGACCCCGAGCCGCACGCCGACCGAGTTGTCCTGCCGCTTGACGCGATCGGCGGAGATGGTGACCGTGCCGTGCTCCGGCGTGAACTTGATCGCGTTGGACATGAAGTTGTAGAGGATCTGCTGGAGTTTGCCCGGGTCGGTCTCGACGAGCGGCAGGTTCTGGGCGACCTGTGACCGCAGTTCAACCTGCTTGGTCTCGGCCTGCGGCTTCATGATCGCGACGAGCCCCTCGACGATGTCCGCGATGCTCGTCGGTTCAACGTTGACCTCGACCCGGCCGGCTTCGATTCGGGCCATCTGCAGCAGTTCCTGAATCATCTCCTGCAACGAGCGGCCGCTGGAGAGGATGTTCGCCAGATACCGCTGGCGTTTCGGGTCGGCCTCGGGGTCGGACTGGGCCATCTCGTGCAGCAGTTCTGCGAAGCCGATGATCGAGTTCAGCGGCGTGCGCAGTTCATGGCTGACGTTGGCGAGAAACTCGCTCTTCAGCCGGTTTGATTCGTACAGCCCGACGTTTGCTTCCGACAACTCGTTGAGCTTCAGGTCGAGCGATTCATTGATCGACCGGAGCTTGGACTGGCTCTGCTCCACCTGATCAAGCATGGCGTTGAATGCTTCGGAAAGCTGCTCGAACTCATCGCCGGTGCGGATCTCCGAGCGGATGGCGAGATCGCCCTGCTGAACCTTGCCCACGGTGTCCCGGAGCGAGCGAACCGGCGAGAGGATCAGCTTCGTCAGAATGAAGTAGAACACGAGCACCGCCACCAGCCCTGCGGCGAGTCCCGCTGCGATGATGTACATCCGGTTCCGAAGAAGCTGGCCCTGGGCGAAGGTATCGCTGCGGTCGACGACCAGCACCGCGCGAAGCGGATTAGCCGAATCCGGATGGTCGGCGGCGGGCGTATCGGGAATATCGACCGGCAACTGGTCGCTGATGGCCTCGAACTGCTCCTGGCGGATGGCGCGGGCATACCGGTAGACGACCGCCCCATCGGCCTGCGTGGACGCGAAGTGCTCACGGCGGGCGGGGTCGGCCTGAAACTGATCGAAGGCGCGACTGATGAAGGCGTCGACCGCCGGCTCATCGGTCTCATCGTCCTCGTCCCGTTCAACGGAGCCCGGGGTGAGTCCGGCAGCGTATTCGTCATACGTGATGAACTGCATCCGCAGGCCGGGGGTGAGAACCTGTTCGGCATCCTCGTCAAGCACGATCGGGTCGGTCTCGTCGAACGCGCCGAGCCGGAACATGTCCGACAGCCACGCGTCGGCGAGTTCCCGGGCCGCTTCCATCTGGCTTTCGTGGACGATCATCGGCGTGCGGAACCACGGCACGCTGAGCGCGGCGGCGAGAATCAGGAGCACGGCGCAGCCGAACAGGAGCTGGCACTTGTTGGCAAGACTGATGCCGACCGCCATGGCGTTTATCCGTCCTCGTCGGCTCCGGCGGGTTTCTGCCAGTCGAACTGCTTGTCTTTGTGCAGCGCGCCGGACCCGAGTTTGATGCACCGCCGACAGATCACGGCATCATCATACATCGGGCTGAGCCATGCCGGGTCGTCGCGGTGTTCGAGGCACATGGTGCACTTGTATCCGTCCGGACCGGTGTCGTGCTTGTTGATGAGCACGTCAATAAAGGCGATGCGCAGGCAGTTGCCGCAGATGCAACTGCCCTGATGGCCCTCGATCATGGGCTTGTCCTCTGACCATTGGGTTCGGCAGAAGTCACAGAGGACGTCGGTCATCTGCACGTTGTTCTCGTCGGTTCCGGGTCTGCGCATGCTGGAATCGTAAACCGGCCGCCGAATCTCCGTCGAACCGGACCGCCGCTTTTGATACGCTGGAGCGATGGACCCCGTCTCAAAGCGTCTACCGCCCATCGAATCCGGCCAGCCGGTTGGCTCGCACACGAAATGCGTGTCGTGCGACTATGACCTGCACGGCCTGCCGATGGACGGCACGTGCCCGGAGTGCGGGACGGAGATTGCACAGACGTTGCACGGCGGGATGCTCTGGTACAGCCCACTGTCATTTCTGCGGGCGCTGCGGCTGGGAGCACTGCTCGTCGTTGTGAGCAACATTTTGATACTGATCGGTTCCGTGGGGACCCCGATCGCCATCTTCACGCTGATGACCCTCGCCCCGGCCCCGTCGCCGCAACCCCACCAGCCGCCATCCCCGTGGGCCAGCCCGATCGATCCGCAGATTGAAGCGATCTTCATGCTCGCCGTGTTTCTCGTGCTTACCCTTCCGGCAACGATCATGCTGACCGCCGGGTGGTGGAAGTTGACCGGAACGGAGCCATCCCGCGCGGCGGGACCGGATCGCACCGCGTCACTGAAGACAGCCATCCGGGTGCTTGTCGCAGTCATACTGGGGCTGTCGGCGGTCACGTTCGGCCTGATCATCGCGAAGGTCTTCGTTCACAACGTCGTGCTGTCCGTTTCGGAGATGGCGGTCGGCATGACGAGCGGCCTGGTGAGCATCGCGCTGTTTTTCGTTTCCCTTGTTTTCCTGCGGAGGATGGCCCGGAGGATCCCCGATCAGACGCTGCACTACCGGGCGGGCCAATACCTCTGGCTGCTGCCGGTCATCTACATTCTCGGCATGTGCGTGCTGGTCGGACCACTTGTGGCGACGGTGATGTACCTCATCCTGATCGGGCAATTCCGCTCGGCCGTGGGTGAGATCCTGTCGATGCGTGAAGCGGCCGGCGAGGTCGAGGACTCGCCGCTGTTCGGTCCGCAGCCGACGTAATACGCCGATGGTGTGCCAACACGCCGCACGCGGTCATGCTGTTGCCGTTTCGTTCTGCTGCGCCGTCTCACGGCGGATCAGAGTCATGGCGTGAAACGCGCGGCCTTCTTCGCGGAACTTGCGCTCAAAGTTCGTGCCGACCACCTCGCTCGACCCGGCCGATGACGGCCGATCGAATTCGACGCGTTCGAACAGTTGCGTGTGCCGCGCTGCGTGGTCCTCGTACCACGCCCAGAGGTCGTCATGGTCGGTGACGAGGCGCAGCTCCCCACCCGGCTGGAGCACGCGGTGAAAGACTTCGAGCGTGTGATCCTGCACGACGCGGCGCTTGTGGTGCCTCTTTTTCGGCCACGGGTCGGAGAAGTAGAGGTGAATCACCGCGGCGACGCTGCTTTCGCACCAGTACTGCAAGAACTCCGTCGCATCGGCCCGAAGCATGCGTACGTTCGCCAGGCCGCGCCGTCGCATGCGGTCGGCAGCGTAGCGGTAGAACTCACCGGCCCATTCAATGCCGAGATAATTCACGTTCGGCTGGAGCGGCGCCTGCTGGACGAGAAACGTCCCCTTGCCCGAGCCGATCTCGATCTCGAACCGCTGCTGCGGCCGGTCGAACCAGTGGCGCGGATCAATGCGTCCCTGTTCAACGGGGGGCAGGTCCGCCGCCTCGATGCCGAATCCCTCGGTAATCAGTTCACGGCCGCGTGACAATCCAAAGCTCATGCGCCGATGATAGCATTCCGGCGCAGCGCATCCGCCTGCTGTGCATGGAGTTCCGCGTGACGCCCGCTTCTCAGCCCACGAAGAACAGCGCGAACACCCAGACGAGCGGGACCCAGAAGACCAGCGTCAGGGCGATCCAGCTCACGACGGCGCGAACCTTCGGCGGGGCGGCAGCCAGCGGCAACGCACTGAGCTTTAACAGCGCCCGCACCGCCTGAACGGACTGTGATGCAATCGGCTGGACAATTGGCCGCACCTTCCTCTGCCAGATTTTCTGCAGGTCCGGTGTGCCGTCAGCAGCCGCACCCGAAGCGGCGTTCTCGACCAGTTCATCGTCACCCATGTCCCCGGCCGACAGATCAAACACCCCGCCCTGCTCGAAGTCTTCCGCAGACGGAATGCCATCCGGCGCATCGCCGGTCGGCATCGGGGGCGGGTCAGCCGCTGCGGTCACCGTCGCCAGATCGGCGGGGTCGGATGCGAGTTCGGAACCAGCAACAGCCTCGGCCGGCGCGGCCTGCTCGGCGGCGTCCCCGCCATCGACGCCGGCCACCACGCCACCTCCCGCCGACGAAACGGAGCCCGGCTGCCCGGCGGTGCCGGGCTCGGCCGGGGGCGGGGACAAGTCAGCACCGTCCGGCTGACCGGGGGCTACCGGTTCGTCAGGGCTCACTGTGTCAGGGGTCAATGCATCGCGGGCCGACGGGGCAGGTGGCGCCGGATCGCCGACGGGTTCGCCCTTGCCCGGCGGGGACGCTTCATCAGCCGACGCATCGTCTGACGATTCAAACATCGTGTTGCGAACCGTCGTGCTGCCGCCTTCGCCCTGCTCGACGATCGCAGCCGATGATTCGAAAAGTGCATCGAGCATCGCGTCGATCGAATCTGCATCATCCGGCATGAGGCCGTCGATGTCGTCGGCCAGGGCGGCGTCAATCTCCGCAAGCGTCGGATCACGGCCGGAATCTGCCGCCGGCGGCGACGGGCTGGTCGGTTGGGCATCAGGCGCCGATCGGCCGGCGGCGCTCTCTTCCACGCGTGCCTGTTCGGCCGGTGGATCAGGAGCCGTCTGAACATCCGGCGCTTCAGCAGATGGATCACCGGGCCGAGCGTCATCAACGGGTCCGCTTGCCTCGGCCGGCGGGACCGCATCTTTCTCGGGCGCAGCGGCGGTATGGTCATCATCCCCAGCCGCCTCGACTGATTGCTTCCCTTCGGCTTCGAGCTGTTCGACGGCGGCGAGCATGTCGTTGATCGCCTGTTCGTCGAGGTCATCGTCCCCCCCGCCGTCGTCGGTGAAGTCCTCGGCGTTCAGATCGTTGACGAGCGCGGCGATGTCATCGAGGTATCCCTGCGCCGGCTCGTCAGGCGCCGGTCCTTCGCCCGCTTCGTCGCGGGGACCATCCTGCCCATCCGCCTCCGCCGGGGGCGTACGTCCGGAACCTTCCCCGCCGTCATCAGCCGGGGGGGTTGCGCCGTCGGATGGTTCCGCACTCGGCGACGCCGCCCCGTCATCGACTGGGGCCTCGTCCTCGCGGGAATCCGGCGGGGCGTGTTGTGATCGGACATCAGACATCAGATCGCTGAATCACCTTCACCTTCCATCGGCCAGATCGGCGCGTCTCCCCCGCGGATCACGGTTTTCCCCGCAAACGCCTGAATCCGGGAGGCGCGGCGGGCACTTTCCCGCACTGCCTTGCCTGCCTTCACGCTCTCCGCGACCGGTAATACGCCTTGCCCGAGAAGTCCGGAACATCGTGAACAAACGTTTCCGGACGTTGTCAGTACTGTGGGATTGTGCTGAATCCGCCGCTGGTGGATATCAGGAGAAAACACCGTCGACCATCCATTCGTGGCAGCCGACCGTACCGGTCAATGGTAGCGT
>SLJD01000063.1 GCA_007135295.1 Phycisphaerales bacterium | reverse complement strand
CGCGACGATCGTCCCCTTCAGGTTGACACGCGGGGTGTCCTGGGGGTCCTCGGCAATCACATTGGTAAAACTGCCAACATTGATAGACCAGCCCGGCATGAGGATGGAGCTCTTATGCATTTCCTCGAGATGGGGTTCGTCGATGGATTCGATGGCATCAATGATCTCATCGCCCTGCGGATCGTCCTCGAGACCGGGATCCTCCGGATCAATGTAGTAACGGGTGTCTCCGGTCATTTGAACCTTGTTGCGCCAATGAGTATACGCATTCGGCTTATGTCCGGAGATCGTGCCAATGAATGTGCAGTCGTGAAAGCGAATGTTGTTGGAGTAGGGCTTCGTATCTGTGACGACCTCCCCGTTGGAACGCTCGGCAGTCATGCCCGCAAATTTCGGTGGATAGATGTAATCACCTGATCCAGGGGGGTGTTCACGACGTTCGACGGCTCCAACATAGTTCCAGTTGGGATCGTCGTTGGCGATCTCGGTTTCAATGAAAGTGACACCGATGAACGTGCAATTCTTGAAAAGTGCGTTGGTGCCCTTCGGAATGCGCAGGTTCTCGAAGGTCATGTCCTCGTAGACGGGACGCTCAAAGTAGTCATATGCCCCTACGGAGCCGTAGGCGACTTCCTCCCAAACCTTGTAGTCGGGTTCGCTCGGTAGATCATAATTGACAGCAATGTCATCAAACACATTCATTGACGCATTGAACATGTCTGTATTGACCTCGCGGAGTGTGTCCTCATCCGCTTCAAACAGTACAGGCGACTCATCCTGCTCCGCTCGAATCGGTCCCATGACCTCTTCCTGGTAATTGATGCCCTGTGCGTCTTCCCAGTCGTCCCGGGCGACGGCGAAAGCCAGGCGGCCGTGCACCTTGGCGTACATGTCACGTGCATCAAGAATGCCGTCACGATATCCGTAGGCCACGTCGTAGGCGGTGCCTTTCTCCCCGTCGCCCGTTCGATCAGGGAAAGCTGTGTCGATCAGCCGAGCCAGTTGCAGGTCGTCGTCAAACTCAAGTGGCAGCGTGCCGTGGCCCGCCTCCGCGGCAAGAGCCGGGTCGTACACGACACGCCCGTCGCCTGTACTGTCATAGTGCTTGAGGAACAGGTCAAAATCAGTGATGTAGCCGTCGCCGGTGTAGTCAACGAGTACGTCCGGGGCCTGCTGAACGCCTTGGCCTTCAATGGGATGATTTGGTCGTAGCCGACCATCCCCCTTGACATCATATTCCGCGACGACGTCAAAGAATACATCGAGTTTGTCATCCAGTGCGTCGTCGAGGTAGTAGAAATCACTGCGCACTATCATGGGATGCCCGTGCGTCGCTTCAAGATCGGAGTAATTCGGAGTCCCATCGTTATTGACGCCGTACCGAGAACCAAGCGGACCCTCAACACGGACATTCTTACCTATCATGATCCGGTTCGGGCTGACGACGGCATATTCGATGCGCTTGTCGATCCGGAAGTCAAGCTGCAGCGTTCGGCTGACGTTGCCGTCAAAGCCTTGGCTGGTGACCCGGACAACGGGTTCGTCTGCAAGTAACTGGTAACGAAGGCGGAAATGGGCGGGATTTTCTTCGTCCGTGAGTCCGACTGGCGGGGCGATAACCGTTCCGGTGTCGTCATTGACGCTTGGAAGGGCGCCGTCGCCCGCGTCCACCACAATGTTATGTCCATCGGCAAGGTGAGCGTTCGCAATGGCGTGCATGATACCGTCCGGCTTGACGTTCTCATCGTACCCGTCGGGCGGCAATACAGTAATCTCCCCGTGCTGTGATGGGTTGACCTGACCCATCCACAACGCGTGCCCGAACTCCTGGTCGATTACGCCCTTGTCGACGACAAAACGGCGGGCTTCTTTGTCGAGTCGACGCGTAGCGAAAACCAGTCCCGTTTCAGCTGCGCTCATAGCCCGCGAGACCTTCAGGTACGAATCTGCCGTGCGCAGGTTGCCTTGTGCGACCACCGCCATGGCGGCCGCAAGGGAACTGAAGATCACAAGGAACATCATGGCCAGCACCGACGACACGCCGCGACGCGTACGATCCGGAGAGCGGCAAAGATAGGTGTGGTGAACCGGGTACGTCATCGGTGATTCTCCACGCCCCCGCCTTTGGGTGTCAGTACGTGTGCAGAACGGATCACTCCGGCGCGATCCATGAAATACGTGTTACTTCAGTTGGATCGGTGTCGTTCGAACCGCGGTATTCGACGATCACCTCAACCATAATCATCTCCGTCGAGAAGTGCGGCTGCACCGAAGTGATGTCGAACGGATCCACGTGAAATACGTGAACAGTCTGGGACCAGCCGTCCATGTTCGGAATGATTTCACGACGGGCATTGATCGGTCCGTTGCCGAGGTCGGCTGAAAAGACGGCACCGTCGAAATCATCAAGGTCGTTGTAGTCCTCGACGCTGGTCTCCCACGGCTCAGGGCCCCAATACGCCTGGCCGGTGACCGGATCATGGCGGGGCAGATGCATGGTCATTTCTCGAATTTCGTTGCCGAGCCATGTCGCGGTGCTCGCGTGTGTCGACCATGCGTTCTGCTGATGGAACGCCTGTTGTGCGGCCATGATGGCCAAGACGCCGACACCCACGATAATAATGGCCAGCGCTGTCTCGATGAGCGTGAAGCCCTCCTGGCTGCGAGCGAAACGGGATGCATTCGCGCGGGGCCCCGCGGCGGAGCGATGAATTCGCATCAATCGCATCATTCGCTTCCTTCGTCGCCTCCAAATGTGTTCTGCCGACCGTTCATTGTTCATGACACGAGGGTGCTCATCTTGAAGATCGGAAGGATGATGGCCATCGCGATGAATCCGACGATCGTTCCCATAAGCACAATCATGATCGGCTCGATCATACTGGTGACTGCCTTGATCGCGTCTCGAAGTAGCTTCGAGTAATAGGAAGAGACCTCGTCGAGCACTTCGCCGAGCTTGCCCGACTCTTCGCCGGCCGCAATCATCTGAATCACTGATCGTGGAAGCAAACGGGATTTCGAGAGTTGGCTCTGGATTTTCTTACCTTGCTTGACAGCCGCGTATACATTGCGCCACATACCTCGATACAGCGTGTTGCCGGAGATATCGCCTGTAATGGCAAGTGTGTCGAGCATGGGGACGCCGGCGTTGAGAAGTTCGCCCATCGTGTGCAGAGAGCGACTGATATACAGCGCGCGGAACATCCGTTTGAAGACAGGCATCGTGAGTTTGGTCTTGTCCCACCAGAAGCGACCGACCTCGGTCCTGATAAAAAGCAAAAAGCCCACAATGGCGCCAGCGAGGGCGAGCAATTGCAGCCACCAGTATTGAACCATGAACTCGGAAAGGTTCATCAGAAATGTGGTTGGCCAGGGAAGGGCCTCTTCCTTGCCCTCAAACACGCCGGCAAATCGAGGCAGGACAAATGTCAGGAGGAAGACGGTCACGCCCATTGCCATCGTGGCAATGATGCCCGGGTAGATGCTCGCCCCGACGACCATTTTTCTGGTCTCGATCTCTTGGGCCATGTAGGCGGCAATTCGATCAAGCATCCTCGCGAATGAGCCGGACATTTCCGAGGCACGGACCATGTTGACATACAGGGCGTTGAAATGCTTGGGATACTTCGCGATTGCTTCAGAGAACTGCTTGCCGGACTCAACATCGGTCTTGATGTTGATCAGTATGCGCTTGAACTTGGGGTTCTGGACCTGTTCCGATATGCCTTCTAGTGCGCCGCGCAGGCTGATGCCAGCCCTGATCATCACAGCGAGCTGTGTCGTGAAGTCAAGTATGTCCTTGGCGCTTGGTCCTGACGAGTAGTTCAGGAAGGCGAGCCGATTCGACAGCTGGTTGCTTGCGGACTGCACCGGCGCAAGCTGCATCACATGATGGCCCTGATTGCGCAAAATCGATGCCGCAGATTGTGCATTCTCTGCTGCGAGGACGCCCTGTTGGACCTGGCCGGACGAGAGTCGTGCTTGAAACCGATACTGCGGCATTGTGGCGAGATCCCATCAAGGGTCAGGCGGCGAGCTGGCGTTCCAGCTTGTCGGGGAACGCAGCTTGGGCAACTGCGTCCTCGCGGCTGATCATGCCGTTGAAGTACAATTCGCTGATCGCATTGTCCAGGCTGATCATTCCGAGTTGACGGTTCGTGTCGATGACGTTCGGGATTTCAAACGTCCGTGACTCACGGATAATGTTGCGAACCGCTGGCGTGCAGAGCATGACCTCAATGGCTGGGACCATGCCGGGCGCGTCAATTCGACTGAAAAGCGTCTGCGACACGACGGCCTGCAATGTGTTGGCAAGCATGGACCGGATCTGGTTCTGCTGGCCCGCGGGATACATATCGACGATGCGCTCGACGGTTTGTGCAGCATTGACCGTGTGAAGGGTGGAGAGAACCAGGTGCCCGGTCTCCGCAGCAGAGATCGCCAGTGCCGTTGTATCAAGGTCGCGCATTTCACCGACGAGTACGATGTCCGGATCCTGCCGCAACGCATGCTTGAGGCCTGAAGCGAAGCTCGGCATGTCGTGTCCGAGTTCCCGCTGCTCAATCAGGCACTTGTTGGACAGGAAGGCGTATTCAACCGGATCCTCAAGCGTGATGATGTGCTTGCGATACCGCTCATTCATCGCTTGAATCATGGCGGCGAGTGTTGTTGATTTACCGGAGCCCGTGTCACCGGTGACGAGCACGAGCCCTCGCGGAAGGTACGTCAGGCGGCTGATGACCTCAGGCAGATTGAGATCGGCCAGCGGCGGCACCTTGGTCTTGATCGCACGAAGCGCCATGCCGATCGTGCCACGCTGAAGGTGTGCATTGACACGGTAACGGCCCAGATCCTTGACCTCGTAGGAGAAATCGAGGTCCTGGTGTTGGTCAAACAGCTGCTTCTGTTGAGGGCTGATCATCTCTTCCAGCGCGGATTCGCAGGCTTCGGGGGTCAGGATGGGATAGTCCATCGGCGTCATGACCGTATGAACGCGCATCATCGGCGGATGACCCGCGACGAGATGGATATCGGATGCGTCGTGATCAAAGGCGGTTCGAAGGATGTCAGCCAGGTTCATCAGCAATCCTCAGTCAACAATGGAAACACCGCAGAAAGCGGCGGGGCGTGGGAAGTATCGACCCACGGGGCAAGCGGCATGATCGCTTCCAGCATTGGGGCCCCGCGATGCTGGCTGATTTGTGCCGTCAGCGCGGCTTGTTCGGTCTGTGAAGGCGACGTCATCTAGTCTGTCAATCAGTCAAATCAATGATGGTGCATGGCGTTATCAGACCCGGCAGTTTCGCGGGCCATACCGGCGGTGGGTCTGCTGGGGACAACTCTCCATGACATCAGACACAACTTTGTCGCGGTTGAAATGCAACAGTCAGCCGGTATCATCCGTAAACTTCCACGGAGCCAAACGGCCAACGTTGTCCGGGTGGTGCAGTGAAGTGAGAAGAGTTGAAGCAAGTGACCGACCGCTCGTGCCGGCAGAAGTGTCTGCTTGGTAGCGGGTGTTCTGTCTGCGGACGTTGTGCCGCACCCGTCCTGATGCGTCAGTAGTTGTGTCAGGACAACGAGAGAAGAAGAGAAGCAAGGGAGTGCTATGAACCTCAAGACTGACAAGGATGCAGACCCATGTGCAGAAAACAGGTGTGCAGAAAACAGGCCGTATCGCAGTACGCCTCGTGCGGTTTCGATCTCACCCGACGGCCCGGTTGAACTGAACGCCGACGATCGGAAGAGTTCAGCAAGCCCACCGTCGCCATCAGTTGCTACCAGGCTGGGAAAGGCCATGCAGGCGTTTCGTTCATTGCGGGCATCGCGACGAGGCGCTGACGAACAGGATGTGGCTGTTGATCAACTGGTTGAGCGAACGGGTCCCCGGTCTTTACAGGAGGACCTTGGCCGGCGGTCAGCGTGAACCGTTGAATCAGACAATAGCAAGCAGCGCTTGTTCTCGTTCAGCCGGGGAGCCGGCGAATTGCAACGACGCCGACCGGGGCATCCGGTCGGCGTCGTTCTGCAATTGCGTCTTCAATGAGATCGGCCTTTGGAGAAGCGATTCACTCGCTATTGATCTCGATACGGCGAGGCCGAGCCGCCTCTGTCTTTGGCAGTGTCACCGTAAGAACGCCATCGGTGTAATCGGCCGAGATTGAATCGGCGCGAATGTTTTCGCCCACGCGGAATGAGCGATGGAAGTCACCAATGCCGTACTCCTGCAGCAGACGCCGCGCCTCAGACTGGTACCGCGGCTCAACCCGACCGTTGATCGTCAGCGTCTGGGTATCCAGGCGGATATCGATCCGGTCAGCCGAGACGCCTGGGATGTCAACGCTCACGATATATGCATCCGTGGTCTCAAAGATGTCCGCGTTCGGCCGATAGGTCATCGGGCTTTTGGTTGTCTCATAAGCCCTCCCCACGTCCTGTTGCGATCTGACTCGCTCAAGGGCGGTGTTGGTCATTGACATGTTGAACCTCCTTGCACTGACCCCTGCATGGTCCAGTTCAGTGTTGAGGACATGCTGAGTTAATCACGTCTCACTTTTCATCAGAAGTTCCTGCCGCAATTTCTTCTGAGGCCGGTTCGGCGCTGGCCGTCGTATTCCCGTTGCCGAACCGAACATTGATTCGCCGCGGCTGAGACTGGGGGCTCCTCAAGAGCGTCAGCGTCAGTACTCCGTTGCGCATCGCCGCTTCGATCTGCTGGTCATCAATTCCATCCGGCAGCCGGATGGACCGTTCAAACCGCATGTCATTCCGCTCCCGGTGGACGACATTGGCGCCATTCGGCACCTGAATGGTCCTTTGGCCAGCAATCGTCAGAACTCGATTGAGAACTGTCACCTCGATGTCTTCATCCCGCATGCCCGGGAGTTCCGCTTCGATGTACACAGTCCGGTCGTCTTCCCAGATGTTCAGCGGCGGAGCTTTCCGGCCGACGGAATCCCGCCCGCCGACCCAGCTGAAGGCTTCGGGCAACATGGCGTCGACCAACCGATCCATCTCGCTCC
Source organism: Phycisphaerales bacterium (assembly GCA_007135295.1). Lineage (GTDB taxonomy): Bacteria > Planctomycetota > Phycisphaerae > Phycisphaerales > SM1A02 > SLJD01. The sequence goes on along the minus strand of SLJD01000063.1, from coordinate 1,720 downwards.
TTCTTCCATTCATCGGGGGTTGGAACAGCATTCGGCTCATCATGCAAACCTCCTGTCTCTGTACGCGCCGGTTGAGTTCCGCTGCCCGGCGCGACAAAACCGGGGAGACTCTTTTGCAACTTCCGTGCCGATTGATTGTGCCGCATACTGTCGGAGTCGGCCTTGTTTTCAAGAGCAAGCCCTGTCAATCTGGTGTTTCAGCAAAGTACTCGGCTGCCAAAACGACAACAGGAATTGGCGGCAGGTCACCGCGGACATTTTGACAGGTCGCCAAGTGTAGGCGGCATGGTATTAGGGTTCTGAGGCTGGTGGCTGAGGGCCCGGTCCCGAAGCATCCGGGTCAGACAGGGCCCCCGTGCCATCGGATGCCTTCAGCGTATGGGTCTGCTTGTCGTACTGACCTTTGAGTTCGTCGACAACAGTGTGCTCCCAGATGGGCACGCCAGCGAAGTAGCCGGCCCGGGCGATCATGTGGGCGGCGATCGGGTTGGTCAGGAAGAGGAAGAGAATCACGAGGGCCGCGAGGGTCGCCACGCCCGGATCAGCATAGTAAATGGCCACCGCAAGGATTGTGCAGCCGACGCCGAGCGTTCCCGTCTTCGCTGCAGCTTGCATTCGCGTGAACAGGTCCGGCATCCGGACAATGCCGACCGCCGCAACAAGGCTGAACGCGGTGCCGGCGAGAATGAAGACGCAGGCGATGATTTCATTGATCGCAGCCGGCATTATTCCCGACCTCGTTTCTCAACAAACATGGCGAAGGCGACCGTTCCGATGAAAACGACCAGCGCCACCACGATCCCGGCTCGCAGCAGCATCGGCTCGTCATTTCCGATTGAATAAATCGCGATAATGCCGACGCTGAGTGCCGCAATCAGGTCCAGTGCAATGACGCGATCCGGTACGCTCGGTCCTCGAAAGAGCCGCACAAGAGAGAACAGCATCGCCACGGCCATGACGTTCATGGACAGCGTCGACACAAAGCCGACCAGATCGAAATCGGCGAGCAGCAACGTCATCGCAGCACCTCGAGCAATCGTTTCTCATACTGCTCTTTCAACTCCCAGCGCGTTTCCTCCGGGTCATCGACGTCCATGACATGCACATACAAGGTGCGGCGATCCGCTGAAATGTCGACCGAGAATGAACCGGGCGTCAATGTCAGCACGTTGGCCAGCAACGTGGCTTCGAGGTCACTCTGTTCCTCAAGTGGAACGGCGACGATCCCCGGCTTAAAGAAGCTTGACGGTGTGACCACGTGCCACGCGACCCGGAGGTTTGCGACGATCAGTTCCTTGATGAAGAAGATCAGAAAACTGATGATCTGAATCATCTTGGCGAAATAAACGGATTTGCCGATAAGTGGCTGGATGAACCACAACAGCACATAGCCGAAGACGAAACCTACGCCAAGGCTGCCGACCGTAAACTCACCCGTCATCAGGGCCCAAAGGAACGCCAGCATCAGGTTGGCTATGAAGATTCTCACGGGGCCGCTCCTTGTTCATCAGTCGGCGCGGCGATTTCCGCTTGGGACGCTTGAGACTCCGTGGCTGGCGAGACCGCGTCAATGTAGGCCTGCGGATCCAGGAGTTGATCCGCCGCAGCCATAGCCAGATCCAGCGCTGGACCGATCAGCAATCCCATCGCCACGATCACCGCGGCCATCAGAACGATCGGCCAAACTTTCCACACCATTCCGCGCGCTGCACGCGCCTGG
>SLJD01000235.1 GCA_007135295.1 Phycisphaerales bacterium | reverse complement strand
CGTCGGCGAACCGGCCGAGGTTGTCGACCAGGGCGGTCAGGGTCTGCTCGCCCTTGTTCAGGCGGAGCTCGAACGGCGCGTGCGCGGCTCCGGGACCCACGCCGTGGATCCGTTCACGCTTGCCGTCGAGGTACAGGTGCGCGCGGTCGGCGCTCTGCGGCCAGTGGACGAGGCGTTTGCGCGTCGAGTTGCTCTTGAGTCTCAGGCGGTACCAGCCGTAGCCGAACGCGGCGCCGCACGCGGCGAGGGTCTGCGGCCCGTCGAGCGAGGCGTAGCGGTGCGATCGTCCTTCGACGTAGTCCCTCGCTGACGCGCCCTGCCACTTTGAAAGCGTCACGCGCGTCGCGGCGGATGACTTGCCTGATGACTTTGATCCGCCGGTCGAGGTGGCCGCAAGGGACTTCTGCGAGACGGTGCCGTCGGACTCGACGATCGTGGCCCGGTTGAAGTCCGGATGCGGGGCGGGGCTGCGATCGAGGTTCAGGCCGGCAGCACCGACGTAGAGCACCTTGCCGTCCGTGTACGCCGCGTCGATCTGCTGCTGATTGCAGATGACGACGGTCACGTCGCGGGCGGTGGTGACGGTGGGCTTCTGGCCGCTCGGCACGCGGGTGGCGATCGGCGTGCCGTCGATGCTGACGTACGCCGGCGTCTTGGCCGGCCCGTGCAGCACAAGCATGGACCGGTCGATAATCGTAAACGGGCAGAGGTTGGAGTAATCCAGCCGCCCCGCGCCGCGCAGGTCGACGTCGAAGAGGTACCACCCGGCCGGCTGATCGCCGAGCCAGACCGGCAGTTTCGTGCCGTTGCTCAGCAGCAGCGTGGCGGAGACGTCCTTTGCGTGTTCGCCGGCGAAGACGAAGACAGCCCGGCCCTGGTCGCCGGTCAGCGGGATGACCGACACCGCCGGGGCGGCGCTTCGGCCGGATGACCGCCGGCTGCGCGAGCCGCTCGATGGTTCGTCGAGGTGGTCGAGCGCCAGCGATGTGCAGTGATTCGTGGCGTCGAGGTCGGCAAAGACGTGACTGAACGCGTTGGCGAACGTCATGAGCCGGCGGACGGCGTGGTATTTGTCGCTGCGGCCGCCCGCTTCGCCGAGCGGCGGGGTGGAACTCGCGGCGTGGGTGATGAACGCGTCCGGCCGGCCGGCAAGACGCCCGCCCGCGCAGCCGAAGTTCGACCCGCCGTGGAACGGGCTGACGATCGGCTGCCCGCCGCCGGCGAGGACCTGCGCAAGGCGGTATTGAACCTGCTCGGCGGTTTTCGCTTCGCCAGGCTGCGGCAGCATGTCACCCCAGCAGAGCGTCTCGGCCGGATCGAAGCCGCTGACGATCGCCGGCAGGTCCGGCTGGAGCGTGCGCAACTGGCGCAGGTGTTCGAGGAGGTCGTCCCAGCCGGCCCACGTGTCAATCGTGCCGGCGACGTCCTGCCAGAGCTCGTTGGCGTTGAGCAGCGGGACGGTCAAACCGTTCTCGCGGACGGCCCGGCCGAGTTCGCGAAGGTACCGCCCGGCTTCGTGATCGTTGGCGCAGTGCCAGTCGTGCTCGATCTGGACGGCGATGACCGGGCCGTCCTGATTGATCTGCAGGTCGGCGACCTGGGCGATCAGCCGCTGGAAGTAGGTGTTGACGCGTTCGAGGAAGTGTTCATTGCCTTCGCGGACGACCAGGCCGGGCGTCTGAAGCAGCCACGCCGGCAATCCCCCGCCGTCGAACCCGGCTCCGACGTACGGCCCGACGCGGAGAATAACTTTCATCTCCTGCTCGGCGCAGAGTTCGACGAAGCGGCGGACGTCGGCGTGGCCCTCGAAGCAGTAGCGGTTGCGCCGCGGTTCATGGACGACCCACGGGCAGGACGTGGCGATCGTGTTGAACCCCGCCTGGCGGGCGGCGGCGATGATGCGCGGCCAGGACGTCGCCGGCACGCGGGCGTACTGAACGCCGGCCCCGAGCATCCAGAACCGTCGACCGTCGAGCAGAAAACTCTGTCCATCGAATGTCAGCGTCGGCATAGACTGGCGTCAGCTTTCTCTATTGAAAGAAAAGGGTCGACACCTGATCGGGTTCCGCCGGGATCAGGACAGAATCAGGCGTCGAAAGTTTGTCAGCATTCGTGAAGAATAGAACACCGCGGACACAATCGACAAGCCCGACCGCCCGCCACTGCGGCGAAATCAGCCTCTGTACGGCAAGGCCGACCCGATTTGCCGTCATCGAATCGCGCGGCGTCGCGGCCCGGAAAGGGGTCCGAACGGGCCGGCAGGGGTGACGGGGGTGCTGCGGTATCATCCGCGGGCGGCTGGCCTTACCACGAACCCGATGCGGTTCACAGCCCCGATGGCGGACGTCATGATGGACTTTCATCAGCCGGCCGGTGTCTGTCCGAGTGAATTCTGAAAAGCCCCGGCCGAGACGACATGAAACACCCGCCCCGTGACTGTTCGAGACATTGCCGACCCCATTCGCGTCCGTGCCGCCCGTCCATCGCTGTGGCAGGGGCGGTCGCGGCGTCGTCCGTTTTGCTCGCCGGGGCGGTCGGCTGCGAGTCGCCGATGGACCGGATCGACCGGCAGACGGAGCAGTTGCTCGATGAGACGAGCGAGCAGCTCGGCCCGGACACGCTCTCGCCGCGCGAGATCGCCCGCGAGCACGGTCCGCCGGATCGCGCCGACCGCCAGCAGCAGTTGCGTGAGCAGCCGGGAACCGTCAATCCCGCGGCCGAGGCGCTGGAGATGGAGGTCATCGAGGAAGCCGAGGAAGCGATCGATCGCCTCGAAGGGTACGCTGACGTCGACGTCGATCCCTACGAGATGGACCTGTTCGAGGCGCTGCGCTACTCCACCGGGCACAGCCCGGAGTTCAAGACCGCCGAGGAAGAGTACGTGCTCGCGGCGCTGCGGCTGCTGATGGAGCGGCACCGGTGGGGGCCGCGGTTTTTCAACGAGACGTCGGCGGAGCTTGCGGCCCTGGGTGATGACGGGTTGTACGACACGTCGATCCGGCTGGTCAACGAGCTTCGGGCGACGCAGCGGCTGCCGTACGGCGGGGAAGTTTCCGCCCGGGCGCTGGCGCAGGCGACGGAGAACCTGCACCACAAGGTCGCCGGCCAGGGGGTGCAAAGCGCGGAGATTATTCTCGATGCGAACATTCCGCTGCTGCGCGGAGCCGGCCACGTCGCCCGCGAGGACCGCATTCAGGCCGAGCGCGACCTGATCTACGCCGCCCGGCAGTTCGAGCGTTTCCGCCGCCAGTTCCTCGTCAGCATTGCGCAGGACTATCTTTCGCTCGTCGTTCAGCAGCAGGGGATCGAAAACGCCCGGCGCCAGCTTGAGACGCTGCAGGAGATCGAGCGGGCGCAGCACTCGATGGTCGAAGCCGGCCGCATACCGCCGTTTCTTGCTGCCCAGGCGTCGCAGAACACGAACTTCGCCCGCGATCGGCTCAACCAGCAGCTTGAGACGTTCCGCGTGACGGCCGAGCGGTTCAAGGTGCGGATCGGCATGCCGATCGACCAGCCGCTCGACATCGACGTCGCGGTGATCGATCTGCCCGCGCCGCGGGCGAGACTCGATGACGCGGTGCGGGCGGCGATGGCGTACCGGCTCGATCTGCAGACGCGGCGCGATCAGCTCGACGATGTGCGGCGGGCGCTGGAGAACGCGCGCAATCAGATTCTCGGCGACCTGCACCTCGCCGGCGAAGTCCGCCTGCCGACCGACCGTGATAAGGACCGGGCAGGGCTGCAGTTCCAGCCGGATTCGTCCGAGATGCGGGCGTCGATCACGTACGGCCTGCCGCTTGACCGGGAGATCGAGCGCCTGTCGCTACGCGAAGCGCAAATTCGCCTGGAGCGTGAGCGGCGGGATTACGAGCAGTTCCGCGACTCGGTGGCGGTTGACGTCCGGGCCGCGGTGCGGGACATCGACCGGGCGATGTTCAGTCTCCAGTTGCAGGAGGAAGACATCCGCATCGCGGAACGCCGGCAGGCGAGCATCGACGCGGCCCCGGAGCGGGCGGACCTGCGTGACCGGCTGGACGCGGTCGACGACCTGCTGCGGGCGCTGGATCAGCGCGACGCCGCCCGCCGCGACCTGCAGGTGGCGATTCTCGAATTTCTTCTCGAAACAGGGCAACTGCGGATTGATCAGGACGGCATGATCCGCCCGCCGCGCGGCCTCGAGCACGACCCCGACGACGAGCCTGACGACGATGTGCTCCGACCCGACGCCCTGCCCGGCGGACCCGGTGGCAACCCGGATGACACCCGACCGGAGGGGGTCGAGAACGCTTCTCAATCCGTCTACGATTCTTCGAGGGAATCCGATTCAGCCGATACGGGTCTCCACAGCAGGGAAGCCGGCGTTTCGACGCCCGGCAGGACGACCGGCGTCGACAGCGGAATCGATCACTCGGTCGATTCGCCCGATGCGCTGCCCGATCCACTGAATGTGGGGACGTTCCGGGATCTGAGGTCGGGACAATGAGTCCGCTGTCATCAACTGCTTCAGGCCCGATCGGGCCGGGAGTCCGTGGAATCGTGAAGAGAAAAGTGCAAGGTCAACCATGAGTCACACGCTCCGCCTGACGCAGACGGCTCGCCCGATGCAGCGCTTTCGGCGAGGTCACACGGTGCTGATCGTCAGTCTGTTGCTGGTCGGCCTCGTGGCTGTGGCAAGTCTCGTCCTGTTTGTGCAGAGCGAAACGACCACGCGCGCCACCGCCGGCGCCGATCTGCACACGGTCGAGTACGACACGTTTGACATCACGATTCCGACATCCGGCGAACTTGAAGCGCTCAACCGCGTTGAGGTTCGCAACAAGATGGAAAGCCGGGCCGTCATCACGGACATCGTCGAGGAAGGCGTGACCGTCGAGGAAGGCGACGTGCTGCTCCGCCTCGCGGACGAGGAAATCCGCGACCGGATCAAGGACGCGGAAGAAGCGCTGCGATCGGCGCAGAACGAACACGCCTCAGCCCGGGCGAATCTTGAAATCGCCATGAGCACGAGAGACTCTGAACTCGCTCAGGCGGATCTGGAAATTCGGCTGGCGGAGCTGGCGCTTGACGCCTGGCGCGACGGGGAACTGCTTTCAAAGCAGCGTCAGCTTGAACTCGACATCGAAACCGCGGAGATGAACTACAACCGGCTGGTCGATCGCGTCGAGCAGTCGCGCCGGCTTGCCGAAGAAGGCTTTATCAGCGAGGACGAGTACGAGCGCGACCGGATTTCGATGATCGAAGCGCAGGCGACGCTTGAACAGGCCCGCATCGCCAAGGAAGTCTACGAGGACTACACATACCACCAGGAACACGCGCAGTTCCATTCCGATCTGGAGCAGGCGAAAGATGAGCGCGAGCGCACGGAGCAGCGCCATCGCAACGAGGTCGAGCGGGCCCGCGCCGACGTCGAGAGCAAGGAGTTCCAGCTTGAAAGCCGCCAGCAGCGACTCGCGGACCTGCGCCAGCAGCTTGAGCACAGCGTCGTCCGCGCCCCGACCGCGGGGTTGGTCGTCTACGCCAGCTCGATGCAGTCGCGCCGCCGGCGCAGCCCCGATCCGCCGGACATCGGCACGGAACTGAGCCCCAACGAAGAAGTCATCATTCTGCCCGACATCAGCCAGCTCGTCGCCAACGTGCAGGTCAATGAAGCGTTGAGCGGCCTCGTGCAGCGGGGCCAGCGGGCCACGGTGATGTCTGATGCGGTGCCCGGCGAGATGATTGAGGGCGAGGTGATGAACATCGGCGTACTCGCGCAGTCCGGCGGGTGGCGCGACCCGAACCGGCGCGACTACACCGTCCGCATCAAACTCGATCGCGGGGCGGAACTCGGCCTCAAGCCGTCCATGCGCGCCCAGGCGACGATTTACATCGACACCGTCGAGGAAGCGCTGTCCGTGCCGCTGCAGTCCGTCTTCCGCGAAGGCGATGTCGCTTACGTCTACCTTCGCAACGGCTCGAACGAATACGAACAGCGGCCGGTGCGCGTCGGCCGGACGAGCGAGACCAAAGCCGAAATCCTCGGCGGGATCGACGAAGGCGACGTCGTGCTGCTCCGCGAGCCGCGTTCGAACGAGATCGTCCGCCGGCTCGACCGCATGCCGACCGATGACCGGTATCGCCTGCCGGATGAAGAGGACGACGATCCGGTCGGCCTACCGGCGACGTAACGCCCAGCCGTCGCATCAGTTGCTGCGGGCGCCATCGGCGGCCGGGACTCGATCGAGCGCGCCCGCCGCACGACCGAACGATTGACCGGGCGATTGCTCAGGCGAACCGACAGGCCGATAGCACTGCGAATCCGGGCGTGGTTGTCGCGTGGCGGCGTGAAGCGGGTACAATGCGCGCGTTCGCTCGGGGCGCCGCCGGCAGTCGGGCCGGTGGCTGAGATGCACCCGTGGAACCTGAACCGGTTCGTACCGGCGTAGGGAAAGCGACCCCCGGAAAGCGGCTTGGCACCCGTCCCGCAGGACTGCTGAACGACCCCGCACGGCGGGCGTTCGTGGACGAATCGGCCGGATGCTTCGTTTTCCGCGATGCAGCGCACACACGCCGGGCGATCCTTGCATTGTCTCATGAGGATCCGCCCAATGATCACGCCACAACAGACCGACACCCCATCGCCGCAGTCGCCGCTGAACACCGCCGACGACCTCGCCTGTCCCCTGCCGCCGGTGGGAGCCAACCCCGGTTCCTCGCCGGGCGTCACGACGCCGGGCTCGTTCGCCAACGCGCCGGACATCGGCGGGCCGTACGCGTTCAGCTCGCCGGACACGCCCGGCATGCCCGCTCCATCGGACCGCACCGCGTGGGACTTTCTTCCCGACGGCTGGTCGGTCGAGGTGCTTGAAACGGATGCCTCGAAGCCGGCGACGAATTCGAATACGGAATCGAACGGGTGCTCGGCGGGGTGTCCGTGCGGCGAGCGGTTCGGGTCGTACACGTATCGCGATGCGCGCGGCGTGCAGCGGCGCGTGACGCCGACGCCCGGCTTCACGCCGATCACGCAGCTTGAACACGCGCGGCTCGGCATCGTCACGCCCCAGATGACGCGCGTCGCCGAGCGCGAAGGCCACCTGACGGCGGAGCAGGTGCGCGATGAGGTCGCGGCCGGGCGGATGATCATCCCGGCGAACAAGACGCATCTTGGATACCAGCTTGACGCGATGGCGATCGGCCGGGCGTCGAAGACGAAGGTCAACGCGAACATGGGCGCCTCGCCGGTCAGTTCCTCGACCGATGAAGAGGTCGAAAAACTCCGGTGGGCTGAACGTTGGGGCGCGGACACGGTGATGGACCTGTCGACGGGCGGCGACCTTGACGCGACGCGCGAGGCGATCATCCAGCATTCGCACGTTCCGATCGGAACCGTGCCGATCTACTCGATGATCATCGGCCGGCGCCTCGAAGACCTCGACGAGGACGTCATCCGGCAGACGCTGATCCACCAGGCGAAGCAGGGCGTCGATTACTTCACGATTCACGCAGGCGTGCGGTACGGGCACCTCAAGCATGTCAGGAACCGGCTGATCGGGATCGTCTCACGCGGCGGGTCGCTGCTCGCCAAGTGGATGCTCACCCACTCGTCATCGAAAGGGGTGCGCGACAACATTATGTATGACATGTGGGATGAGATCTGCGACATCATGCGCGAGCATGACGTGTCGTTCTCGATCGGCGACGGGCTGCGGCCGGGCGGACTCGCGGACGCGACCGACCTCGCGCAGCTCGCGGAGCTTGAAACGCTCGGCGAGTTGACCGAACGCGCGTGGCGGCGGGGCGTGCAGGTGATGATCGAAGGCCCCGGCCACGTGCCGTTCGACCAGATCGAATACAACGCCAAGGCGCAGCGGCGGCTGTGTCACGGCGCGCCGTTCTACGTGCTCGGCCCGCTCGTCACGGACATGTTCCCGGGCTACGACCACATCACGAGCAGCATCGGCGCGACCGCGATCGCCTACCACGGCGCGAGCATGCTCTGCTACGTCACCCCCAAGGAACACCTCGGCCTGCCGAAGCGCGACGACGTCAAGCAAGGGTGCATCGCGTACCGGATCGCGGCGCACGCGGCGGATGTGGCGCTCGGCATCCCGGGCTCGCGCGACAACGATGATGAACTGACCCGCGCGCGGGCGGCGCTGAACTGGGAAAAGCACTTCGAGTTGTCGTTCGACCCCGACACGGCCCGGGCGTACCACGATGAGGACCTCGACGTCGATACGGACTTCTGCGCGATGTGCGGCCACGACTGGTGCTCGGTGCGCATCAGCAAGGAAATCCAGGAGTTTGCGTCAGGCAAGGATGACGCGTTTCAGCGCGGCAAGCCGGTGCGCAGCGATGCGCTGACCGATGAGCAGCAGAAGATTCTCGAACAGCGCGGCTACCTCACGCCGGATGAGATTCACCGCCTGGCCAGCAAGACGAAGCGGGCGATGAAGGCGGTCGGCGCGGAAACGGATTCGCCGGATGCGCCATCGGATGAGAGCCCCGAATCGGAAAGCCGCCCGGCGTGTCACTCGGATGCGGTCGATCCCGAGACGGCCCGGCGTTTGCAGGAGCAGCAACTGGGCAGTGAGTACGTCCAGCTCGATACCCGACCGGCTCACAACATTCCGAAAAATGATTCGGTGGTCTGAGGCCCGCGGGCGTGTTGAGCCGCACGAACGCAACTGGAGTGCAGAGCCGGCTTGAAGTGTTCCTGCCGGCTGTTTTCCGGGATTTTTCCGAAAGGAGATGAGCGCGGGTAGGATTGGGGGTGGATCTGGTGTGATCGACGAGTGACCAGAGGAGCGTTCGTGCCATGGGAAATCAACTGCGCGGGTGTGTTGTGATATGTGCCGGCCTGCTCGGGCTGCTGATCGCGGTCGGTCCGGCTTTTGGG
>SLJD01000420.1 GCA_007135295.1 Phycisphaerales bacterium | reverse complement strand
GAAGGCAAGCTTGGCGGGCAGGCGAGCGTGCCGGGGGCCTCGGGAATCTGGAAGGCGCTGACGGAGAACGTCAACCAGCTTGCCGCCAACCTGACCACCCAGGTCCGGGCGATCGCGGAGGTGGCCACCGCGGTGACCAAGGGCGACCTGACGCGATCCATTCGGGTTGAGGCTCGCGGCGAGGTGGCGGCGCTCAAGGATCACATCAACGAGATGATCTCCAACCTCCGCGAGACCACCGAGAAGAACAGCCACCAGGACTGGCTCAAGACGAACCTGGCCAAGTTCAACCGGATGCTCCAGGGGCAGAAGGACCTCACCGCCGTCTCCAAGCTGATCCTTTCGGAGCTTTCGCCACTCGTCGGCGCCCAGCACGGCGCGTTCTTTACCGTCGACGGCGAATCCGAGACGCCGCTGCTTGAGATGGCGGCGAGCTACGGGTTCCGCGGTCGCAAGCACATGACCAACCGGTTCGAATTCGGCGAAGGGCTCGTCGGCCAGTGCGCCATCGAGAAGGAGCCGATCCTGCTCGTCGACGTTCCCGAAGACTACGTGCACATCACGTCCGGGCTCGGCAAGGCGCCGCCCCGCCACATCATCGTCCTGCCCGTCCTCTTCGAAGGGCAGATCAAGGCGGTCATCGAGCTCGCCTCGTTCAAGGAATTCGACGCGATCACCCAGACGTTCCTCGATCAGCTTACCGAGTCGATCGGCATCGTCCTGAACACGATCGAAGCGAACATGCGCACGGAGCAGTTCCTTGAACAGTCGCAGTCGCTGGCCGGTGAGCTGCAGAGCCGCCAGCAGCAGCTTGAGCAGACCAACGAGGAGCTCGAGGAAAAGGCGCGCCTGCTTGCCGACCAGAACAAGGAGGTCGAGCGGAAGAATCGCGAGGTCGAGCTGGCCAAGCAGGAGCTCGAAGAGAAGGCGTCGCAACTGGCGTTGACGTCCAAGTACAAGTCGGAGTTCCTCGCCAACATGTCGCATGAACTTCGCACGCCGCTCAACGCCATCATCGGCTTCACCGGCACGCTGCGGATGAAGCTCGCCGGCCCGCTGACGCTCGAACAGGACAAGCAGCTTCAGACCATTCAGAGCAGCGCCCGCCACCTGCTCTCGCTGATCAATGACCTGCTTGACCTGGCGAAGATCGAATCGGGCAAGATTCAACTGCACCTGGAGCCGGTCTCGTGCAACGAGCTCCTGCAGGAAGTGGCCGAGTCCATTCGTCCGCTGGCCGACAACAAGTCGCTGAGCGTCGACCTGAAACTGCCGGAGGACGACGTGTCGATCACCACCGACCGCCGCGGCCTGAATCAGATCCTGCTCAATCTCACCAACAACGCCGTCAAGTTCACCGAGGAAGGCGGCGTGACTCTGGAGCTTGATGAGCACCATTCCAGCGGCCAGCGGTTCGTGGAGATTCGCGTGAAGGACACCGGCATCGGAATCAAGGATGAGGATCAGGCCAGACTCTTCCAGGCATTCACGCAGGTCGACGCATCAGCGGCGCGGCAGTACGAAGGCACGGGCCTCGGCCTGCACCTGAGCAAGAAGCTCGCCAGCATTCTCGGCGCCCGGATTAACTTCGAAAGCGAGTTCGGCAAGGGCAGCACGTTCATTCTTACAATCCCGGATCGAAGAAGCGGAATCGAGTCATGGCCGCACGAATCCTTGTCATCGAAGACAATCCCACAAATCTCGAACTCCTGAAGTTCCTGTTGGAGGCCCACGGACACACCGTGCTGTGCGCCACCGACGGCGATGAGGGATTGCAGCTTGCGCACGAGGCAGGCCCCGATCTGATCATCTGCGATCTTCATCTGCCCCGGTTCGACGGGTTTCAGGTTGCCAAGCGGCTGAAGTCCCACAGTGACACGCAGAGCGTTCCCCTCGTCGCTGTGACGGCGTTCGCCATGCCGGCGGATCGTGAACGGGCGCTTGCCGCAGGATACGACAACTACTTTCCCAAACCGATCACCCCGGAGACATTCATCGGTGAACTTGAACTGTGTCTGCCTCAGTCACTGCGCAGTCATGGCACGATCCAGGAGGAGGAGAAGAGATACGCTGACCCCTCACACGCTGACGAACCTGTCAATGAACGGGGGCGATCACCCGCGGAACACCGGGGAACTATTCTCGTTGTCGATGATTCACCGACGAACCGCGAACTCGTGCGGCTCATTCTCGAGCCGGCACGATTTCAAGTTCTTCTGGCCGAGGGGTTCTCCGATGCGATTGACGTCGCCACCACGCACAAGGTTGACCTGATCCTGACGGACATGCACATGCCGCCAAGCACCGGCCTCGATCTGCTTCAGGCGCTGAGCACGCATGCTGGCGCCCGGCATGTCCCGGTCGTTGTATTCTCATCAACGTCATCGGGGCCGGTGAACTCCCGCGAAGTGATGGCCATGGGGGCGGCGGGATACATCAGCCGGCCAATCGAGCCCCAGGACCTTGTTGCCGAGGTCGAGCGAGTGCTCGGAAGTGCCGCCCGGTATCCGCGGCAAGTGGAGGAGGGGCCGTGACGGCTGCTGTCGGGCTGATGACCGAAGTGAATGAGGCGACGGACATGGCCACAATCCTGCTCGTTGACGATCGGCCCGCCAATCGCGAGTACCTCGCCATGCTGCTGGGAAGCAGCGGTTATCGCGTGGTCGAAGCATCTGACGGAGATGAGGCGCTGGCCTGCACCCGGCAATTGCACCCGGACCTGGTCATCGCCGACATACTCATGCCGAGGGTTGACGGCTGTGAATTCGTTCGCCGACTGCGCAGCGAAACTCCCATCAGTCGAACACCGGTGATCTTTCTCAGTGCCCACTACGCGGAGCATGAGATTCGCGCACTCGCCGCGTCATGCGAGGTGTCTCAAATACTGACCAAGCCGATTGAGCCGGACAGAATTCTCGCGTCGGTGTCGCAGGCGCTCGGGCAGGGCGGCTCATCCGGCGATCGCCCGCAGCAATTGGAGCAGTTTAATCAGGATCATCTGCGGCTACTGACTGACAAACTGGCGCGCAAGGCGGACCAGCTTGAAGTTGCCAACCACCGGCTGCGGTCGCTGGTGGACCTCGGTCGTCAGCTCGGCGCTGAGCGTGATCCTCGCCACCTGCTCTCAAACTTCTGCGAGGCCGCCACCGAACTTCACGATGCGCGTCATGCACTCATCGTGATCGTCGATGAGCAGGGGGGCGATGTGCAGCACATTGTCGCGTGCGCCGAAAACTCGGCCGAGGTCGACCGGGTCAACTCGCCCGGTACGGCCGAGGCGCTGATCAGACGGTTTATCGCAACGGACAAGGCGGTTCTGATCTCCGGCGCGACGCACCAGCCTCATGGCGGTCTGCCTGAAGAGCTGGCATCGCTGTGCCCGCTGCTGGTCGCACCGATCCATACCAGCACCAGCCGGTACGGCCTGCTCTGCGTCGGCTGCCTGTCGGATATTGAGCAGGCCGACGCCTCCCTGCTGAAACTTGCCACCAGCATGGCGTCGGTCCTGGGCATCGCCTATGAGAACGCGATCCGCTACGAGAAGATCGATCGACATGCCGCACGCCTGCAGCAGGAGGTCGCCGAACGCACCGTTGCGCAGAACGAGGTGCAGCGGCTGAACGCCGAGCTTGAACAGCGCGTCGCGGAGCGGACCGCCGAGCTGGAGGCGTCGCATCAGCGGCTTCGGCAATCGGAGCGTATGGCGGCCATGGGCACATTCAGTGCAGGGCTCGGCCACGATATCATGAACATGCTGCTGCCGATTCGCGCCAATATCGACACATTGAAGCCGGAACTGACGGAAGAGGAATACCAGAAGCGGATCGACAACATCCGGCATTGCGTGGACTATCTGCATTCATTGACCCGCGGCCTTCGACTGCTCGCCAGGGATCCCGATGGCGAGCGGCAGGACGCAACAACCGATCTCGACGAGTGGAAAGAAAGTACGTATCCGCTGCTCAAATGCATGATCTCCCATAACATGTCGCTGCACTGGCACTGCCCGCCGCAACTGCCTCCACTGAAGATCGAATCGCACCGACTGACGCAGGCGCTGTTCAACCTCGTGAAGAATTCGGTTGATGCATTGAAGGAGCACAGGCACGGCGAAATCTCCGTGAGTATTGATCACAGCGACTCTGCGGGGATGGTCCGGATTGAGGTGGCGGACAACGGTCCGGGCATGAGCGACGATGTGCGGGCCAGAGCCGTTGACCCGTTCTACACAACCAAAACGCGCGAATTCTCCACGGGGCTCGGCTTGTCCATGGTATACACCATCGTCGAGGGCAATCTGACGCTTGACTCGACCGCCGGCGAGGGAACCTGCGCTCGAATCGAGATTCCGATCGCGGGCCATAATGCCGAGGCCTGGGCGAACGACGATGACCCCGCCGCGATTGATGCCATCTCGCCCCAGCCCATCCCCGTTCACAAGGCAGAGGATGTAGCGCTCCCCGATACGCCATCAGCGAGGTCCAAGCCGGCGTAGACGCTCGCTTCAAGGGCATGTTCAGTGCCTCGGCCCGGTTCCTCGGCTGCGCCGTGTATGTGCGAGACGCGGAATGAAGGCCGGCACCACCGTTGGGATGCCCTCTCTGGAGAAAGCGGGCGTATCACCGCCCCGCCATAGGGCTCGCAGGCGCACCGACAAACAACAGCGTCACTTCACCACCGATGCCGCCTGAACGTCGTGATCGGTGCGGGCGAAGCCGTTGTCCTGGAGGACGGCCAGGGCCGCATCGAGCGACGGGGCCTCGTCGGCCTGGCGCAGCCATTCGTGGGACGAAGAGAACGAATCGTCCGCCGCCAGTTCCGGATACGCTTCGGCCTGCTTCCGCATCGAGTCGTATACGCTGAACATGGCGCAGTAATGCACCGTGCTTTCCAGCCAGCGTCCGTCGCTCGTCAGGGCGACCGCGATGGAATAGCCCGGATGCGCATGCGAATCGCGGTAGCGGATGGCGATCCAGTCGTCATCACCGACGTCGAGAACGATGCCAAGCCGGCCGACCGCGTCATCCATCGCCGCGCGATCCGTCGCTTCGACGAGCACGTCATACGACTCGCTCCGCGCCATGCGCTGGGCGATCGCGGCGAGCGGATACGGGGCAAACACGAAGACGAGCGCACCGATGAGGATGATCAGCACGATGAGCTTGCCCCATGGGCGGGTGCGTGCCGGCGCGATGTCCGGGGCGATGGCCGGGTCGCCCGGCGAATTTGTCTCCGGGGGGATTTTTTTCGGGGGCCTGTTTTCTGGGGGCATGCTTTCCGGGGGCATGCTGCACTCCCTGGTTTCATCGATGCTGTCGTGCCGACGTGCCTGTGCAGCGGTGCGCCTGCTTGCCGGGCCGTCTGCTCCGGGCGGGCCTGACGGACGGTCACTGTACCTCATGTTCGGTGGCGCCGGACGGGCGGTTGCGGTCTCCTAGCCTTGGAAGCGGGTCCGCGAGCAGGCGGGATGCGTGTGATAGAGTGCCCCGGCGATCGTCGTCGGCGGCGTCGCGATCGCGTGGCGAAGACGGGAGAGACCCATGGCGGGCGAGGCGAACGATGGCGACCGGCGCACGCAGACCATCTGCCTTGTGCTCGTGGCGCTTGTGGCGATCGGTTTCGCGCTGGCGCCGCTCGGGCCGGTGCTCGTGCCGTTCGTCGTCGCGGTGCTGATCACTTACTGCCTCAAGCCGGTGCTGGAGTTGCAGGTGCGGTATCTTCGCTTCCCGCGACCGCTGGCGACGATGACCACGATTCTGCTGGGCATCGGCGCGCTGCTGGCGATCGGACTGGCGGCAACGGCCGGGATCACCACCGTCACGGGCAATCTCGAGGGGTATCGCGCCCAGTTCCAGCAACTGCTCCAGGAGGCCGCCGAGTTCATCCCGCTCGAAGCGCTCGGGCTGGAGGCGGATTACGAGACGGGCATGTTTGAAATTCCGGAGCAGGCGACGCAGGCCTTCCTCGCCGCGGTCGTCAGCGAGACGGCCTACCTGCTCTCGCAAGGGGCGTTGATCTTCGTCTTCATGCTCTTTCTGCTGATCGGCGTCAGCCGTCCCCCGGCCGCGCGGCCGGAGTTTCTTCGGGCGATCGAAGCGCGGGTGCAGCGCTACCTGCTTGTGCTTGTTTCGCTTTCGATGAGCACGGGGGTGCTTGTCGGCCTGACGCTGCACCTGCTGGGGATTCCCTTTGCGCTGCTGTTCGGCTTTCTGGCGTTCCTGCTCAACTTCGTGCCGAACATCGGCTCGATCATCGCGACGCTCCTGCCACTGCCGGTCATCCTGCTCGAGCCGGAGTTGGCGCCGCACACCCGGGTTCTGGCGCTGCTGGTACCCGCGGCGATCCAGTTCGGCATCGGGAACCTGCTGGCTCCGCGGGTGCAGGGGACGGCGCTGCGGCTGCACCCCGTGACGATCCTGCTGGGGATCATGTTCTTCGGCATGATCTGGGGTGTCGCGGGGGCGTTTCTGGCCACACCTCTGCTGGCGGTGACGAAGATCGCCCTGGAACGGCCGGCCTCGACGCGCGGCGTGGCGCTCCTGTTCGAAGGGGACCTGCGCGTCTTCGCCGGCCCCGACGCCACTGCGGGGCGCGGCTGATGTGGGCGGTTCGCGCCGGTCGACGCGCCGCTCCGCGTCGTTCGTGAAAAAGCAGTGCGATGTGCGGGCGTGTGTTCCTCGCGGCGGCCCGATCGCGGGTTTTTCGTTCTTATCGAAGCCCTTCGAGAAACGACGGCATGTCGTCGTACACCGCCTGGTCAAGGGCGGCTGAAGGGGCGTGGCACTGCATGCAGTTCGTCTGCCACGGGTGCGTTGTGCGGATTGGCTCGGAGCCCTGCGGGCCGTGGCAGGCCAGACAGTCTTCGCGCATGAACGTCGAGTGCGGGATCGTCGGCGGCGCGCCGTGCCACGCCCGTTCGCCGCCGAGCGGTTCCTCGAGCGGCTGGAAGTGGTTGTCGGCGAGCGTGTACGACCGCAGGTCCGGCGACTGCTGCTCGACGTGGCACTGTGTGCAATTGGTCATGAAATCATGCGACATTCTCGACGCGCGCACCTCGCCGATCTGCAGTCCCTCGCCGTGGCACGCCATGCAGCTTGCCGCGGACATCTGATCGACGGGGTGCGGCACGGTGGGGGGGGCGCCTTTGTACGCCCGGCGCTCGGCGCGGGCGGCGAGCACGGCACGGCGTTCGGCCTCGGTGCGTTGCGGCATGGCGAAAAAGTCGACGTCCGGCTGCTCAAGATCGCCGAGAACACTCGACCAGTCACGGTTCGGGCCGTGCGTGCGGCGGTCGAAGTCGACGTACGACGTCGCGGGGATTGCCTCGGGGTCCCGCGGCCGGTCAGCGCGTTCCGGCTCGGGCGGTTCAGAGACCGGCGTGCCCTGCCGGATACCCACGAAGAACCCGACGAAGGCGATGCCGATCACCGCAACGAGGAAGAGGTGGATCGCTCGGTTCGCGGTGGCCTGCCCCGCCGGTTCATTGTGTTCTGCCTGGTTGTGCTGCTCAGCCATGGAAGATCACCTCGACGCCCGCTGGGCACCGGCCGGGGAGCGGGTCACCTTGACCGCGCATTTCTTGTAGTCCGGCTGGCGGGAAAACGGATCGTTGGCGTGAAGCGTCACCTCGTTGATGAGCTTCGTTTCATCGAAAAACGGCACGAACACCTGGCCGCGCGGCGGCTTGCCCCGGCCGTTCACCCACACCGGCAGGTCGATCTTGCCCCGGCGCGATTCGATCCGCACCATGTCCCCGCGATGCACGCCTAGCTCACGCGCATCATCGGCATGCAGTTCCGCATACGCCCGCGGCACGGCACGCTGCAACTCGGGAATCCGCCGCGTCATCGTTCCGGAGTGCCAGTGTTCGAGCACGCGGCCGGTGTTCAGCCAGAACGGATATTCATCATCCGGCATTTCCGGCGGGTCTTCCTGCGGCCGGAACCAGACCAGCGCGCGATCGTCGTCGGTCGGCGAGTGGTAGAACTGGATTTTGCGACCTCCATCGACGTAGGGATCGTCGAACTCGCTGAAGCGGAACCGCGTCTCGCGCCACGTGCCGTCCGGCTGCTCAACGACCGGCCACCGCATGCCGTGCGCTTCGACGTATTCCTCATACGGCGCGAGGTCCTTCTGCTTGTAGAGCGTGAACGGGCGGTATTCTTCGAACAGGTGCTTGTCGACGTTGACGTCGTAATAGTGCTCCCACTTCCAAATCGGAACGGGATTGCCGTTGCCGTCGTCGATGTGGAAGAGGAACCTGCCGTCCTTGTCCTTCATGCCCTCGTGGCCGCGTTCGTACAGCTTGCGCGCCACCGCGATGGTCTGCCAGCAGTCGTCGCGCGCTTCGCCCGGCGGATCGACCAGTTTGAACCAGTGCTGCGTCCGCCGCTCGGAGTTGCCGTACATCCCATTCTTTTCCACCCACATCGCCGACGGCAGGATCAGGTCCGCGAGCTTCGTCGTCGCCGTCGGATAGACGTCGGAGACGATGAGGAACTTGTTCTCGAGTTCAGCCTTCCTGTTGAACAGCTTGTGCAGGTTCGGCAGCGTCTGACCGGGGTTCGTCACCTGCACCCAGAGCGTGTCAATGTCGCCGCCTTCATCAGAGGGCGTGCACAGCGCCTCGAACATTGCGACGGTGTGATGGCCGGGCGTCGGGTTGATGCGGCCGCGCGGCACGTTCCAGAGATCTTCCGCATCATGGCGATGCGCTTCGTTGGCCACCAGTCGCCCGCCCGGCAGCAGGTGACAGAGCGTACCGACCTCGCGCACCGTTCCGCACGCTGATGGCTGACCCGTCAGCGACGTCGGCGCATCGCCGGGCTTGCCGAAGTGCCCGCTGAGCAGGTGAATCCCGTGAACGAGGCAGTTGATCGCCGTGCCGCGCGTGTGCTGGTTCATCCCCATGCACCACAGCGACGTGATGCGCCGGTCCGGATCGCCGAACAGGTCGCCGAGCATG
>SLJD01000157.1 GCA_007135295.1 Phycisphaerales bacterium | reverse complement strand
GACCGCCGGCTGGGTGATGCCGCTCGTCCCGTCATAAGCGGTAACGTCACCCCACGCTTCGAGGGAATGGGCGCGGTTGACGTGCCAGCTCGCCCGCTCCGACGTCTCGTCGACGTAGTCGCTCAGATGGATGACCTCGCCAGCATGCTCCATCGCCGCCACGAAGTCGAGGTCATGCGGAGCGTTGTACGCCGGGTTGCCGCCGACGATCACGAGCGTGTCGACCCGGCCGTTGTTCAGATCGTCGACCAGTTGCTGCAGGCTGTCGAGATGGCCGGTCTCCTCGTCATGCCGGGTGAACTCGATCGTCTCGCCATGATTGCCCAGCGCGTCGTTGAGCAGATGGACGAGCAGGTGCACTTCCGCCGGCTGGCGCGGGCCGGCCATGACGATCGACTCGCCGCGATGGGCATCAAGGTCGTCAGCCAACTGATTCAAGATCCGGTCGAACTCGTCACGGTCGATGGTGGTGTCGATCTCGCGATCGGCCAGGGCGTCGAGGTCCGCCGAACCGGTCACGCCAGCAAACTGCCGGGCGAGCCGGGCCGCGATCACCGCGATGTCGCGGCTTTGGACCGGGGCACGGTGATCGGCGTTGCTTCCGGTCAGTGAGAGAGCGCTTTCGAAACTGTAAAGCCGGCAGGGCTCGTCATCAGGCGTATCGACGCGGCGGGCCTCGGCAAGGCCGCGCGTCAGCCGCACCATGTCCGGATGCTCCAGCAGGAAGTCCGCATCAAGCGAGACGATCACCTTCGCCCGCTCGGGCCGGTAGTGCGCCCGGTGCGGGGCGCCGAACGCCAGCTCACTGCCGCGAAGCGACTGATCGTTATTCAGAGGCTCGTATTCGTGCCACGATCCGGCGGGGAACACCTCTTCATACCGCTGCTTCATCGCGCGACGACTTGGCGAGCCGGACGCTTCGGCGAGGACGGCCAGGCCCTGGCCGTCGCGGTTGCGGTATTCAGCGAAATGATCGGCGGCCCAGTCAGCGAACGCCTGCCACTGCGACGGCTCGCCGTTCCGCAGAACGCGGCGGCTGCGGTCAGGGTCGTACAGATCGAGGATGCTCGCCTGAAGCTGCGCGTCGCTTCCCCCGCCCGTCGCCGGGTGATCCGGGTTGCCGTCCACCTTGATCGGCCGGCCGTCATAGCTCGTGACGAGCACGCCGTGCCCGACGCCGGCGCGTTCGAAGTTGCTCGCGTACTTGACCGGCACGCCGGGCGTCCGGTCGAGGGGGCGGCTGGCGTGGGGGACGATTTTCTGTTCCGGCCAGCGGCGGCAGCCGGTCAGCGTCAGCCCCGCGAGAGCGAGCGAAGCGCCCATGACCTTGAGAAAGCTGCGGCGCTGCGTCCCATCGAGCATTTCCGTCGCCCCCGACGGGAACTCGCGGTACATCGCCTCGCGGAACTCGGGGGTGTCGGCGAATTCCTCGAGACTGCGCCAGTACGCCTGGCCGCGACTATTTCGCGTGTTCATCGATGACATGCCGAGCAGTCCTGCGAGGGGTTGATGTGATTGAGCTTGCGAAGTTCCTCACCGATTGACAGCCGCTCTTCCGGCGTCTTGTCCAACCCCCAGTCCATATCCGTGACATGCTCGACTTCACGCAGCCGCGGATCCGGATCACGGTGACAATCGAGACACCAGTGCATGCTCAGCGACTCCTGCCGGTGCACAACTTCCATCCGGTCGACCCGGCCGTGACATTCGATGCAACTCACGCCGCGATTGACGTGAGCCGAGTGGTCGAAATACGCATAGTCCGGCAGGTCGTGAACGCGGATCCATTCGACCGGCTCGCCCGTTTCATAACTGTCCCAGAGCGGGTCAAGCGTCTCGAGATCCGGGACGACCTGCGTGTGACAGTTCATGCACGACTGCGTCGGCGGAATGGCGGCGTGGGCGGCGTGCTCGACGGTCGTGTGACAGTACCGGCAATCCATGCCCAGTTCGCCGGCATGGACCGCATGACTGAAGGGGACCGGCTGCGGCGGCTGGTAGCCCGCGTGCGTCGTGTCCGGGCTGAAGCCGTACGCCACCACATAAATGATGTAGAACGGCACAACGACGCCGGCCAGACCGAGCGCCGGCACCAGCGCATTCGTCCACTTGGGAAAAATAAACCGGGCCATGAAATCCTGTGCCTTTTTTCACAAATTTGGGCGGATGCTAATGATCCGCTCCAAGCCTGTCAACCGAACCGTGCGTGCGCTACTGTCGAGACACCAGACTGACTGCCGCTTGCTCCGGGACATGCCATGGAGAACAGGAAAACTCACCATCCATGCACATTCCGGCCAGCCATCGGGCCCTGCCGGCCAAAACGGGCCTGCCTTCGCCGACCTGCTTCGGGCAGGGGCCGATCCGGCAGGCGGGCCACCGAATTCATCCTGTCGATCGCCGCCGACCGATTCGGCGACAAGGCGGGATCATACTGATCCTCGCGGAACTGGCAACCGCCGGAACAATCGGCCAGCAATCTCCTCACTTGGTATAACACCCGATGATGAGCCCTCAGGCACAGACGAAAACGGACCTCGACCGGAAATCCATACCGGGCGTCGATCGGCTGACTATCGTGGCCAACCGGCTGCCGGTCCGCCGGGTCGAGCAGGGCGGCCGCAAACGCTGGCAGCGAAGCCCCGGCGGCCTCGTCTCCGCCGTCGCCCCCTTTGTCGAACGCTGCCACGGCAGCTGGGTCGGCTGGCCGGGCTACCCCGAAAAGGAAGGCCCAGCCCTCAAACCCTTTACGCATGAAGATATCTCGATCCGTCCAGTGCCTCTGAGCCAGGATGAACTCGACACGTTTTACTACGGCTTCTCAAACGCCACTCTCTGGCCTCTCTACCACGACGCGATCCGTCCGCCGGTCTTCCGTCGAAGCTGGTGGCGGGCGTACGTTCACGTCAACCGCCGGTATGCCCAGGCCGCGGCCCGGGCCGTCGAGCCGGGCGACACGGTCTGGATTCACGACTATCAACTCCAACTCGTACCGTCGATGCTGCGGGAACTGGTCCCGAAACTTCGTATCGGATTCTTCCTGCACATCCCCTTCCCGCCGGAAGAGATTTTTGCCCGCCTCCCCTGGCGGACGCAGATCATCGAAGGCCTGCTCGGCTCAGACCTGATCGGGTTTCAAACCAAGCTCGGCGCTCAGAACTTCTCGCGGGCGGCCCGGCGGTTCTCGGCGGCTCGCGGGTCCGACCGCCAGCTCGATTTTTCCGGCCGCCCCATCCGCGTCGGACCGTACCCCATTTCCATCGACGTCAAGCATTACGAACAGCTCGCCGCCTCGCCGGAGATCATCAAGCGGGCCGAAGGCCTGCGCGACCAGATGGGCCGCAACCGGCGGGTCATCCTCGGCGTGGACCGGCTGGATTACACGAAAGGGATTGACCTGCGGCTGCGGGCGTTCCGCGACGTGCTGGAGCGGGGCCGGCTGTCGGTGCGGGATTGCGTGTTCAACCAGATCGCCGTCCCCTCACGCGAGCAGGTCGAGCAGTATCAGGAGCTTCGCCGAAACGTCGAGGAGGAGGTCGGGCGGATCAACGGCGAGTTCAGCGAACCCGGATTGCCCGCCGTGCATTATCATCGGCGAAATCTGCCCGTAGAAGATCTCATGGCGTTCTATCTGGCCGCCGATGTACTGGTCATCACCCCCCTGCGAGACGGAATGAACCTTGTCGCCAAGGAATATGTCGCCTCACGTCTGGATAACACCGGCGTACTCGTGCTCAGCGAGTTCGCCGGCGCTGCGCACGAGCTTCGATCAGCCCTGCTGGTCAATCCCTACGACATTGACGGGATGGCTTCGACGCTGGAATCGGCCGTCCGACTCTCGGACCGGGACGTCACCCGCCGAATGCAGGCGATGCGCCGGGTGGTCAAGCGGCACGATGTCTTCAAGTGGGCTGATTCCTTTATTACGGAGCTCACGCGTTGAGTGACCTCAATTCTCAGCTCGAATCGCTCGCCCGGGTGCCAGTGCTGCTCGTGGCGTGCGATTACGACGGCACACTCGCCCCAATCGTCGAATCGCCCGAAGACGCCGAACCCATCCGCGAGTCCATGGTGGCGCTGCGCAACCTTGCCGGCATGCCGGGCACGCACGTCGCGGTGATCTCCGGGCGGGCGCTGCGCGACCTCGCCTCACTGACCGGCCAGCCGCAGGACGTTCACCTTGTCGGCAGCCACGGCTCGGAGTTCGATCTCGACTTCGCCTCGGAACTGCCGTCCGAAGCAGCCAACCTCCGCGATCGCGTCCGATCCGAACTCGCCGAAGTCGCTGGCGGCTCCAATGGTTTTCGCATCGAGGAAAAACCCGCGAGCATCGCCTTCCACTACCGCAACGCCGACGAGACCGAAGCCCGCGAAGCGGTCAGCCGGATCATGGAAGGCCCCGCCGGCTACGAAGGCGTCTTCACCCGGCGAGGCAAGAAGGTGATCGAGCTCGGCGTGGTCACCACGAACAAAGGCGAAGCGCTCGAAACCATCCGCCACCGCGTCGGCGCCTCGGCCGCCCTGTTCATCGGCGACGACCTGACCGACGAAGACGCCTTCAGCACGCTCAAGGGGCCGGATGTCGGCGTCAAGGTCGGCGACGGCGACACCGCCGCCGCCTTCCGCGTCAGCAACCCGACCGAGGTCGCCCGCATCCTCGCCCGCGTCTGCGAACTTCGAGAGCAGTGGCTCGCCGGCAGCAGCGTCGTCCCGATCAATGAACACGCGATGCTTTCCGATCAGCGGACCTCCGCGCTGATCACGCCGGACGCCCGACTGGTCTGGTTCTGCTACCCGCGGTTTGACGCGCCGGCGATGTTCGCTGAACTGGTCGGCGGGCCGACGGCCGGGTATTTCGCCGTCCGCGATTCGGACGGGGCCGATCCCACCGGCCAGGCGTACGTGGATGACACGCTTATCGTGCGCACCGACTGGCCGACGTTCACCGTCACCGACTACCTCGACTGCTCGCAGGGCCGGGCGTATCAGCGAGCGGGCCGCAGCGACTTCATCCGCGTGATCGAAGGCACCGGCCGCGTCTCCATCGAGTTCGCGCCGCGCCCGGACTTCGGCCGCCTGCCGACCCGCCTGCACATCCGTGACGGCGGCATCGAGGTTGAGGACACCCACGAGCCGATCGTCCTGCGAAGCGGCGACATCGAATGGTCCATCGTCGAGGAAGGCCAGCACCAGAAAGCCGTTGCCGAGATCGATCTTCACGAAGGCGAGCCCGTCGAACTCGAGCTGCGCTGCGGGACGGCCCGGCTCCGACCCGCCGTCACCAGCGAGGCCGACCGCCGCGAGCAGACCAGCGGCTACTGGCAGCGCTGGACCGACATGCTGACGGTTCCCGATGTCGCCCCGGATCTCGTCCGGCGGAGCGCGATAACGATTCGCGGGATGTGTTACGGGCCGACCGGCGCGATCCTCGCCGCGCCGACAACGAGCCTGCCGGAGCACATCGGCGGCGTGCGGAACTGGGACTACCGCTACTGCTGGCTGCGAGACGGCGCGATGGCCGCCTCGTCACTCGTGCAACTCGGCAGCACACAGGAAGCTATGCAGTTCCTCGACTGGGTGCTCAACGTGCTTGACGACTGCCCTTCGCCCGAACGACTCCACCCGGTCTACACCGTCACGGCCGACCCGCTCGGCTCGGAAGCGGAAATCGCCGAACTCAACGGATACCGCGGCAGCCGGCCGGTGCGCATCAGCAACGCGGCGTCGCACCAGGTACAGCTTGACGTCTTCGGCCCGATTGTTGACCTGATCGCTCAACTCGCCGAGCGCGGCGCGCCGCTGTCCAGCCAGCACTGGCGGGTCGTGGAAGCGATGGTCTCCGCGGTTCGGCACCGCTGGCACGAGCCGGACCACGGCATCTGGGAGATCCGCCTCGCCCGTCGGCACCACGTGCATTCGAAGATCATGTGCTGGCTGACGGTGCATCGCGGCCTGAGCGTCGCCCAGCAGACCTTCGACCGCGAACCGGACGGCTGGGCGGAACTGCGCGACGAGATCGCCGCCGATGTCCTCGCCAACGGCTGGTCCGATAAAGCCGGGGCGTTTACCGCGGCATACGGCGGAACGGACCTTGACGCCGCGGCGCTGGAGATCGGCCTGCGCGGGCTAATCGATCCCGGCGATTCACGCTTCGTCCGCACCGTCGAAGCGATCGAGAAGCACCTGCGCCACGGGCCGAGCGTCTACCGCTACCGATACGACGACGGCCTACCGGGCGGAGAGGGGGCGTTTCACCTCTGCACAGCCTGGCTGATCGAAGCGTACCTGCTCATTGGCCGCGTCGACGACGCCCGCACGCTGTTCGACGACATGATCGAACTCACCGGCCGCACGGGCCTGCTGTCCGAACAGTACAACTCGCATACCGGCGATGCGCTCGGCAACCACCCGCAGGCGTTCAGCCACCTCGGCGTGATCGACACCGCCGTCGCGCTGTCCGAAATCAATCAGTAACCGGCGCCCGCAGACACCACGCGGGCACTGACGTGCTCCGCGAGCCGGCGTGTCCCCACGCCCGGCGACTACCTTCGTCATGCCCGCGCAAGCGGGCATCCACAGTTCGCGCGAACCACTCGCGACAACCACCCACACCCCGCCGCGCAATCAGTCATCGTCCGTCAACGCATCTGGCCACGGCTTGCGGCGACGCGCACGCGTTTACATCACCCATCACGCGTTCGACGACGCGCGGCGCGCGAGCTGCTCGAACTTCTCGACATCGCGCTCGATGACCTTGAGCGACTCGGCCCAGAACGCCTTGTCGCGAATGTCAATGCCGAAGCGCTGGCCGAGTGACGCGGCATCGTCGAGTCCGGTTGAGCCGAGCAGCGCATCATACCGCTCGTGAAAGCCGGCCGGCTCGTTCTGATAGACCGCGTACAGCCCGAGGCCGAACAGCAGGCCGAACATGTACGGGAAGTTGTAGAACGACCGCCACGCGTAATAGTGCGGCTTGGCGGCCCACATGTACGGATGCAGGACGTTCTCATCCAGCCCGTTGCCATATGTATTCAACTGCGCCTGCCGCATGATCTCGCACAGCTCGCGGGCGGAAAGCTCGCGGGCGGCGCGGTCGGCGACGGCGCTGGACTCGAACTCGAACCGGCTGGTGATGTCAACGACGACTTGGCATGCGCCCTGCAGCGACGCTTCGAGGATCGCAAGCTGCTCGTCGGCCTCGGTCTCGCGCAGGGCCGCCCGCTTGACGATCGTCTCGCAGAAGATGCTCGCGGTCTCGGCGAGTGTCATCGGCGTCTGTCGCTGAAGCGGTGGGCAGCCGGTCAGGCACATGTTGTGGTAGCCGTGTCCGAGTTCGTGCGCCAGCGTCGCCACCGCGGAAAAGGCGGGCTTGAAATTCATGAGAATGCGCGACTCGTCGCCGCGCGTCGGCATGCAGAACGCGCCGTCGCGCTTGCCCGGCGCGGGAGCGGCGTCGACCCACTGCTCCCGGAAGGCGCGGGCCGCAAAGTCGCCGAGCGCATCGGAATAGCTGCGAAAATGCCGTTCGATGAACGCCTTCGCGTCGCCATACGTCCACGTGCTGCGCTTGCCGACGGGAGCGAACAGGTCATGCCAGGGCAGGCCGCCGCTGTGACCGAGCAGCGACGCTTTGGCGCGGAGGTACCGGCGGAAGACCGGGAACGCGTCGCGGGCGGCGCTGAGCATCGCGTTCAGGGCGTCCTCGTCCATGTTCGCGCGGAACAGCGATTCGTTGAGCAGCCCGCCCCAGCCGCGCCGCCGGTTGAGCAGCGACGCTTCGCCCTTGATGCTGTTGAACGCGGAGGCGATGACAAGCTCGTTTTCTTTCCACGCGGCGAGTTCAGCTTCGTAGGCGCTGCGGCGGACCTGCGCGTCAGCATCGTGAGCGAGGTTGCGCACCGCGGACATTGGAAGCCGCTGATCGCCGAGGTCGACCTCGATCTGCGAGCTGAAATTGCCGTACAGCTTCGCCCACGCGTTACCGCCGGTTTCCGCGAGTTGGGCGGCCAACCGTTCCTCAGCCGGGGACATGAGGCGGTCGGCTTCGGTCTTCATTTTTCGCAGCGTGAACGCATGCTCTGACAGCACGCCGGACTGCGCGATGAGTTGATCGAGCGGCAGCACGCCCATCCACGCGGTCATGCGCGTCCCGAGCGTGCCGAACCGGGTCATAAGCGGTTGAAGCTCGCTCATCCGCGCCTGGGCGCGTTCGTTGCGTGAATCGGTCGTGATGTGGCCGTGCACGTACGAACGCAGGAGCCGCGCCTGATCGCCGAGATCGTTGAACCGCTTGACCACGTCTTCGACGGTTTCAACGCCGACGCTCGCGCCGGCTGACGCGTCCTCGCCGACACCCAGCCGGTCGAACTGTTCTTCGAGTTCATCGACGCCGGCCTTGAACTCGCCGAACGCATCGTCATACGACGGATCGTCGAGACTCTCGAAATACACGCTGAGGTCCCACGTCGGCAGATCGGTGGCGGCGGTGGTGGTGGCGTCGTTCATCGTCTCGGTGGTCATGGAAGTTTTCCGGCTGGGTGTCAGGATCAGGTCCCGGCGGCGTGCCCGTCAACCGCGCCGCCGCACGTCCCGGATGCGAGCATGGTGCGAGTATAGAACGCCGGCCGCCACCGCGCCGCCCCAGCCTTCTGATCATGGCTGTACATCGCGTGCGGGGCAGCACAGAAAAAAGGCCCGAAGCAGCAAACGCCTCATGGCCTCCTTTCTTCTCTTTCGAAACACGTCAACATGAACGCGGCCGCGCAGCCTCGCCCCTAAACAATCTGGAATGATGCCTGTGGATGGCAGCCAGTATCGCACACGCGGTGTTGAATTGTAGATAAAACCGCCACATGCGAGCATTCTGCCGCGTCGCGCTTGGCGACCGGATCACATTCAACTTTCTTGATGCGCAGGCATGTGTTCCTCACCGCCGACAGAACTGGCCGCGAAGCCGCTGCACCGG
>SLJD01000294.1 GCA_007135295.1 Phycisphaerales bacterium | reverse complement strand
TCGGCAGGTCGTCGTCGTCATCGAGACCGCCGCCGGGCTCGCCGGCAAACGGGGCGGGTGAACTCGACGGCGGTGGGCCGCCGAACTCCTGGTGCTGCGTCGGGCCGTGGCCGTCAAAAGGGGCGGCCTCGGCGCCGGAAACATTTCCGGGGGCACTTCCGGGGGCACTTCCGGGGGCACTGCCGGGGGCGGCTCCGGGGGGATTTCCGGGGGCACTTCCGGGGGCTTTGGGTTCGTAATACCCGCCGGGGGGCGTCGCCGGCGAGTAGTCTTTGAACCGGGTCGTCGAGTTGTCCCAGACGAGTTTGACGGTTCCGGTCGGGCCGTTTCGTTGTTTGGCGATGATCAGCTCGGCGATGCCGGCCTTGTCGGGGTTCTCGTCGAGCCATTCCGGGTCGTGCTGGTGGTAGTACTCCTCGCGGTGGAGCATGGTGATGACGTCGGCGTCCTGCTCGATCGAGCCGGATTCGCGCAGGTCGCTCATCCGCGGCCGGTGGCCTTCGCGCTGCTCGGCGGCGCGGTTGAGCTGGGAGAGGCAGATGACCGGCACCTCGAGCTCGCGGGCCATCGCCTTGATCGACCGGCTGATCTCGCTGACTTCCATCTGCCGCGATTCGACCCGGCCGCCCATCGTCAGCAGTTGCAGGTAGTCGATCATCAGCACCCGGACGTCGTTGCGGGCGACCATGCGGCGGGCCTTGGCGCGAAGCTGCAGGACGCTCATGCCCGGCGTGTCATCGATGAAGATCGGCGACTCTTCGAGATCGCCGCACGCGCCCATCAGCGCGCGGTAGTCCTCGGCCCGGAGCATGTTCCGCCGCAGCCGGTGCGAGTCGATGCCCGATCGCGCGCAGAGCAGACGCTGGACGAGTTGCTGGCGGGCCATCTCGAGACTGAAAAAGCCGACGCCCTGGCCGCGCAGGGCCATCTGCTCGGCGAGGTTCAGCGCCAGCGCCGTCTTGCCCATCGACGGGCGGGCGGCGATGATGACCAGCTCGCCCTTCTGCAGGCCGCTGGTCATCTCGTCGAGCTCGCTGTAGCCGGTCGCGACGCCGGTGATGTGCTTGCCCTCGTTCGCTTCGAGGGTCTCCATCGTCTCCTGAATGATCTGCTTGAGCGTGGTGATGTCCGCCCGCTCGGACTGCTCGGCGATGCGGAAGATCCGCTGCTCGGCCTGGTCGAGGATCGCCCGCGCCCGCTCCGGATTCGTGTAGGCGTCCTGGAGAATCTCGCTCGACGCGGCGATGAGCTGGCGGAGCATCGCCTTCTCACGCACGAGCGTAGCGTAATGCGTCGCGTGGGCGGCGCTGGGCACGGCGTCGGCAAGCTCGACGAGGTAGTTCACGCCCCCGACGTCCTCGAGCGAGCGACGGTCGACGAGCATCTGGTGGAGCTGCACGATGTCGAGCGTGCCGCGCTCGTCGTACAGCTCGACCATCGTCTGGTAGAT
The DNA here is from genome assembly GCA_007135295.1 of Phycisphaerales bacterium. Taxonomy (GTDB): domain Bacteria; phylum Planctomycetota; class Phycisphaerae; order Phycisphaerales; family SM1A02; genus SLJD01. The sequence continues at coordinate 7,578 of SLJD01000294.1, read as the reverse complement.
CGCGGCGTGGGCGGGCTTGTAGAAATCGTCCGGGCCGTGCATGACCTGGACGACGTCGCCGGTGACCTGCGGATCGACGAGCATCGAGCCGAGCAGACTCGCCTCGGCCTCGACGGCGTGCGGCGGCAGCGAACCGAAGAGCTTGGCGAGATCGGCCGACGGCCGGGCGCGGTCCTGCCCGTTGCGGCTTGAATCGTGTTGGCCTGGTGCTCTGCTCATCCCTGAGCCGTATCGTCCTTCATTGTGTCGTGGCCTGCCTGCGGCGGCGTGGCGAGCGACAGCCTATCCACATCGTCACCGGAACGCCCCCGAAAATTTGCCGACTCGCCCCCGCAAGACCGCGGCGGGACGCCGGCGCTGCCATCATACCAGTCGCCCCCGGCCGGGCGACAGCCGCCGAAAGAACGCCGCTGCCCGGGGTGCGGGCGGCCGCGTCGATTCGCAATGCCGTGTTCGCTTGGATTTCCGTTCCGTTCGACTGACGCCACAGCGCGTCGACCTTGCCCTTGGCGGGCTGGGGCGGGCTGGCCGTTGCTTGCGGCCGTTACTTGCGGCCGTTGCCCGCCGGATGATCGCCCGAGCCGACGAGCTCGCCTTCACGGTGGCCGTTGGGTGAAGCCGCGCCGCGCCCGTCGGCTTCTTCGCCGTTGTGGCCGAGGTTCTGCTCAAGCGCGTCTTTCATGAGCCGGCCTTCCTTGAACTTGACGATGACGCGCGGCGGGACAAAAACGCGCTCGAGCGTCTTGGGGTTCTGCGCGAACCGGGCGGCGCGGGTGCGCGTCTCGAAGACGCCGAAGTCACGGAACTCAAGCCGCCTCCCCTGGCCGAGTTCATGGATCACGTTGTCGAGAAACGCCTGCACGGTCTTCTGCACGACCGAGCGCTTCTGGTTCGTTTCGTCGGCGATGCGGTCGATCAATTCCTTCTTTGTTGTTGTCGTTGCTGGTGTCATGTGCCTACCCCCATGCGAGAGCTCTTCCGGACGGACTGCACACCGTAGCGGAACGCGTCCCGCGCGTTCATCTGTCCGCCGCAAAAGAATCTTGTGCCTGTTGATTGCCTCAATGCACGGTGCGCCCTGACGTCAGGGCAAGTATGGCGCAGGTTATCTGGACGGTCAAGGAAAAGTTGTCAAGCTTTCCCGATTGCGCATGTCCCAGGTCCGACGTTGACACAGCACCGCCTCATATCGCCCGGACAGCCGTCGGCATTTTGCTTTTTTCAGACGAACATCCGTTTGGATTATGGCATTGCCCTGCTGGATCCCACGATGGCCTGAATAAAAGCAGGCCTATTCAACGCGGCGACGAATGATCGTGCGCACGTTCGTGTACGACGAATCGCGCACCCGACCGGTCGTCGTCGAGCGGATGCGGTCGCGCGTGCGGACCTCGATGACCTCTTCAACGAGCCGGCCGTGCGTCGTGCGCCGGCCGAGCCGGTCGTCGTTTCTCGCCAGTTCCCACCGCTCGGGCGGATCGCCGTCGTCCACCGCCGTCGCTTCGGCCTGAAGGACCGGCCCGGCGAGGACGAGCCCGATCGAGACGGGCACCGCACCGTCGGGCATGACAGAGTGGTGCTGCCGGTCGGGTGTCTGACACCCCGCCGCCGCGACCGCACCGACCGCGACCATCGCCGCCAGCGACAGGCGCAAAAATTGCCCGCATCGTGACATGACCATTCCCTTCCGGCCGGCCGCCCGACGTCCGCCGCCGGCCGACGACGCCTCCCACCGGCGTGCCGGCCGTCCTCCGCGACGAGCTCAAGCAGCGTGACCTTTCTTTCTCCGCTTCATTTCTCCCCTTCCATTACAGGGAACCGCCGCGCCCGGTTCAAGGAAAAAACCAGCATTCCACCGCTGGTTGGCGGGCGTTTACCTCCGCCCGGCCGATCGGTAGCATGTCGGCCTTGGCCGCGCCGGGCCCGTCGCGATGGGCGTGACGAGCCGGCCGGCAGACGGTCGAGCGACGATGAACATCCTGATCTGCGGCGCCGGCGAGGTCGGTTCGTACTCCGCCGAAGTGCTCGCGCCGAAAGGCAACAACATCACCGTCGTCGACAGCACGAGCGAACGGCTGCGGCTGATCGAGGAGAAGTTCGACGTCAGCACCCTCGTCGGCGACTGCGCGCACGCGGAGACGCTGCTCGAAGCCGGGGCGGCCGAGGCGGACCTCGTCCTGCTCGCCACATCCCGCGATGAAGTCAATCTGCTCGGCGCCTCACTGGCCAAGGGCCTCGGCGCGCAGAAGGTCATCGCCCGCGTCCACCAGGCGACGTATTTCGAGAACCGCGGCCTGAACTACCAGGACTACCTTCGGATCGACCAGCTCATCTGCCCGGAATATTCCGCGGCGCAGGCCATCGCCCGAACACTGCGCAATCCCGGGGCCATGGCCATCGAGGACTTCGCCCGCGGGCAGATCGAAATGCAGGAGTTCCGCGTCAAACCCAACGCCCGCTCGATCGACAAGCGGCTCAAGGAACTGACCCTGCCGACCGGCGTGCGCCTCGCCGCTGTCACCCGCAACGGCTACTCATTCATCCCCGATGCGAACACGGTCATCACCGCCGACGACGTGATCGTGCTCGTCGGCAACACCGACGTCTTCTCCCAGGCGACGCGCCTGTTCACCGCCGAGAGTTCCCGCCGGCAGCGCACCGTGCTGTTCGGCGGCCGGGACATCGCCGTCTGGCTCTGTCGCATGCTCGAAGGCGGCAACGCGTCGATCCGCCTGTTCGAGACGGACCGTGCCATCGCTGAAGAACTCGCCGAAGTGCTCGACTGGGTCACCGTCATCAACGCCGACCCGACCGATCCCGTCACGTTCGACGAAGAGCACCTCGAACAGACCGACGCCTTCGTCGCCCTCGCTGACGACGACGAGCAGAATATCCTGAGCTGCGCGTGGGCCAAGAGCATGGGCGCCGCCCAGGCGATCGCCGTCGTCCAGCGGCAGAGTTACGTGCATCTTCTTCCGCACGTTCACATCGACAAGGCGTTCTCGCCCCGCCGCGTCGCCGTCCGGGAGATCGAAAACGTCATCGACCAGAGCCCGCTGCGCCGCGTCGCCTCGCTCGCCGAGGGCGACGTCGACGTCTTCCAGGCCCGGGTTGGCGAGGGGGCGCCGGTCATCGACCGGCCGCTGCGGACGGTCAAGCTCACCCCCGACTGGATGGTCGCCGCCGTCCAGAATGAATCGAGCGTCTTCGTCCCGACAGCCGATGATGCGCTGTCCAAAGGCGACACCGCGCTGCTCATCGGCCGCAGCGGCACGGAAGATCGCATCCGCAAGCTGTTCGTCGGCGAGGCGAACGGCCGCCGCCGATACGGCCGATGACGGATCGACCATGTTCGTGCCCCCGCCCCTGCCCCCGACTATGACCCTGCCCGTGACCCTGCCCACCTGTCGATCGAACCGGACCACCCGCCCGTGAACATCCGCCAGGTCATCAACCTGCTCTGCCTGCTGCTGCTCGCCCTCGCCGCCGTGATGGTGCTCAACGGCGCCATCGCCGGGTTCTGGATGTGGCGCGGGGCGATCGGCGAGCGGGCGGCGATGGAAGCGATGCTCGCCGCCGCCATCATCGGCGCCGTCGTCGGGGGGGCGGGGTGGCTGGCGACGCGCGGCCCGTCGCGCGTCCTCGGCCGGCGTGAAGCGCTGCTGCTCGTCGCGCTGAGCTGGTTGATCGGCGCCGTCCTCGCCGCATTGCCCATGTGGCTGTGGGCGATCTTCGCCGGCGACGCCGCGGCCGGGCACGAACTGCGCCGCTTCATCGACTGCTACTTCGAAGCGACCAGCGGCCTGACCACCACCGGCGCGACGATCCTCACCGACATCGAAGCCCTGCCAAAGAGCATCATCCTCTGGAGGTCGATCACCCACTGGCTCGGCGGCCTGGGCATCGTCGTCCTCTTCGTCGCGGTGCTGCCCTCGCTCGGCGTCGGCGGAAAAAAACTCTTTCGCGTCGAGACGCCCGGCCCCTCGCCCGGCGGCGTGCGGCCGCACATCCGCGACACCGCGCGCATCCTCTGGCTGATCTACGTCGGGATGACGCTCGTCTTCATCACTGCCCTGCGCCTCGGCGGGATGACCTGGTTCGACGCGATCTGCTACACGTTCTCCGGCATCTCGACCGGCGGCCTCGCCCCGCACAACGCCAGCGTCGGCGAATACAACTCCGCCCTGCTCGACGTCATGATCATCATCATGATGGTCCTCGCCGGCGTGAGCTTCCGCATCTATTACGACGTCATCCGCGGCCAGTGGCAGCGCGCGTGGCGCGACACGGAACTGCGTGTCTACCTCATCCTCAAGATTGTCATCGTCGCCATCGTCGCGGCGCTGATCTTCGGCATGACGATCGAAACCTCGGCCGGTGAAGAAATCGACGGGACCGCCGGTCAGTCGCTGCGCTTCGCCGGCTTCACCGTCATCGCCATGCACACCGGCACCGGCTACGTCACCGCCGACTACGACCAGTGGCCGATCCTCGCCAAGATGCTGATCGTCGGCCTGATGTTCATCGGCGGCAGCGCCGGCTCGACCGCCGGGGGCATCAAGGTCGTGCGCTTCTGGATGGGCCTCAAGATCATCACCGCCGAGCTCGAACGCGTCTTCCGCCCCAACGTCATCCGCCCGCTGAAAGTCGGAACGGGCACGATCGACACCGACCTCAAACTCACGACCATGGTCTTTCTCGTCAGCTTCGCGGTGCTGTGGGGGATCGGCGCGTTCCTGCTGATGCTCTTCGAACCGCGCGAACTCTGCGACCCCGTCACCGCCATGACCGCCAGCGTCGCCACGCTCGCCAACGTCGGCCCGGGCATGGCCGCCGTCGGACCCGTCAGCAACTACGAATGGTTCACCCCCCAGAGCAAAGTCGTCATGAGCCTGCTGATGATCCTCGGCCGACTCGAAATGTTCACCATCCTCATCCTCCTCACCCCCCGCTTCTGGCGCGGCAACTGAGCGCACATCGGCGCACTGCCTCTGCAACCGGCTTGTCACAAGCGGGCGCGTCGGTTGGAATGCCTGCGCCGGCGATGTGTCGACATGTCGCAAGCGAACGGCTCTCAATATGCATGCAGAAGCATGCAAAGTCACATGGTGAAAGGTGCTGTCCCTTGAAGTGGTGTGAACTGTCGGGGGATCGTGTATTCGGCGCTGTCGGTCTGGGCGCGGCGCTGGTCTGCGGCGTGGCGGCGGCGGCAGAAGAAACAGAAGTCATGCAGGCCGACGCGTGGAAGGTCCATCCCCGTTCCGGCGCATCGTTTGAGACGGACATGCTGCAGAACGGATGGAGCCCGTCGCAGTTCGAGTCCGAGGATTGGAGCGACGCCGAGCCGAACGACAACGGCTGGGTCCGCTCGGACGACCTCGACAGCGGGTATGCGCTGGCCACGTTCACCAGCGACGAGGACCGCGTGATGGTCCTCGCCTCGAACGGCCATCGCCGCTCGTGGTTCAACGGCGTCGAGCACATCGGCGACGTGTATCAGCACGGCTACGTGCGCAATCCCGTCAAGCTGACAGCCGGCGAGAACCAGCTTCTGATGTACAGCAGCCGGGGCCGGGCCCGGGCGCACCTGATCGAGCCGCCGGCCGAGGCGTTCATCGAGACGAGCGATCCGACGCTGCCGGACCTGCTGACCGGCCGGCCGACGGACGCCTGGGCCGGGCTCCGCATCGTCAACGCGACGGAAGAACCGATGACGGACCTCGGCATTCGTGCGCGCGGCGAGCATCTCGACCTCACGCTGACGCCGCTGCCGCGCGTCGAGCCGCTGAGCATCCGCAAGTCGCCGTTCCGGATCATCAGCGATGCGCTCGAACAAACCGGCGAGACGGACCTGACGGTCGAGCTCGTACGTCTGGAGGGCGGCGTGCCGGCTGAAGTGCTGCACACGGTCGACATGACGCTTGAGCGCCGCGACCCGACCGACGCCCACCGCCGGACGTTCATCAGCGAGATCGACGGCAGCGTGCAGTACTACGGCGCGCGGGAAGCGGCCGGCAGCGCGGCCGGCGGCACGCAGCATCCGGCGATCGTCCTGTCGCTGCACGGCGCGTCGGTCGAAGCGCGCAGCCAGGCGCGGTCGTACAGCCCCAAGACCTGGGCCCACACCATCGCGCCGACCAACCGCCGGCCGTACGGCTTTGACTGGGAAGTCTTCGGCCGGATGGACGCCATGGAAGTGCTCGACGTCGCCAGGTCGCGCCTCGACCACGATCCGGACCGCATCTACCTGACCGGCCATTCGATGGGCGGGCACGGCGCGTGGCATCTCGCCTCGCAGTATCCCGATCAGTTCGCGGCGGTCGGTGTCGCCGCGGGGTGGCGAAACTACTGGAACTACAGCAGCACCCGCCGCCGGCCAAACACGAACAACGCCATCAACCGCGTCCGCCACGACCTCTATTACCCGAGCGATCCCGAAGCGCTGAAGGAGAACTACCGCACCCTCGGCGTCTTCATCCTGCACGGCACGGAGGATTCGAGCGTTCCGATCGAGCAGGGCGAAGCGACGGCCGACATCCTGGACACGTTTCACACCAACTGGCAGTTCGACGCCGTCGAGGGCAAGGGCCACTGGTGGCGCGACGAGTACGGCGACGGCGGGGCGACATGCGTCGACTGGCCGCCGATGTTCGATTTCTTTGCGTCAAACAGCCGCCCGCGCCCGGACATGCTCCGCGAGGTCGAGTTCGTCACCGCCAATCCCGGCATCAGCAGCACATCGTACTGGGTGACCGTCAACGCCCAGCACGAACAGCACACGCCCAGCCGCGTTCGAGTCGAGCGCCGGCCGAACACCGGGATGATCAAAGGCGAGACGGACAACGTCGCGTGGCTGACGCTGGACGCCTCCACAATGATCACGCGCGAGCCGCTGACGGTGACGCTCGACGAACAGACGCTGGACGACGTCTCGCCGAACGCCGACGGCCGTGTGCATCTGGCGCAATCCGAGGACGGCACATGGTCCCTCGCCTCGCCGGCGGCCGCATCGAAGAAAGGCCCGCACCGCTACGGCCCGCTGCTCGAATCATTGCGCCAGCGCATCGTCATCGTCTACGGCACGGCGGGCGACAGTGCGCAGACGGACCGCGCGCAGCGCCACGCGCGGCTCATGGCGGACCGGTGGTGGTACCGCGGCAACGGGGCGGTCGACGTCATGCCGGACACCGCGTTCGACCCCGACGAGGAACCGGACCGCGACGTGCTGCTCGTCGGGACGCGCGACACGCACGAGCACTGGGATGCCCTGCTCGGCGACAGCCCGATGCAGATCACCCCGGGCGCGATCGAGCTCGGCGACGAGACGATCGAAGGCGACGATCTCGCAGCCATGTTCGTTCAGCCCCGGCCGGGCAGCGAGACGGCGTGCGTCGTCGCGATCGGCGGAACCGGCGAAGTCGGCGAGCGGCAGGCGGGGAAGATCCGGCTGTTCGTGCCGTTCCGGCGGTATGCGGACTTTCACGTGCTGCGGGCACGCGACAACCGCACAAGCGGGCGGATCATCGCCACCGGGTTCTTCGATGACGACTGGACCCTGACCAACGGCCGCATCGCCCG
>SLJD01000463.1 GCA_007135295.1 Phycisphaerales bacterium | reverse complement strand
GTGATCGCGGAATTGCCGGTCGGTGTAGTTCGACGGCAGTTGCGGCGGTTCGGGGGGTTCGACGCCGAGCACGAGGAAGTCCAGGTCGCCGGGAATGTCCGACCCTTCCACGACCTCGCCGCCCCACTCGACGATCTGGCTCTTGATGTAATCACGTTCCTCAACGGTGGCCCGACCGTCGCCGTCGACATCGAACCGGCCGTGGACCAGGAACTTGAAGCGGTAGTTCGGGTCGTACACCGCGTTGGCGATGACGTCGTCAGCCACGACCGGCTGGCCGGGACGGGAGCGGACGACCTTGGCGGTCGAGGTGCGGTCGCCGACCCGGATGACTTCGAGGCTCGCCTTGCCGCGACTGAGCTGGCCGGTTCGGGGGTCGGCCTGGCCGATTGCGCTTTCCGAGGAGTACACCTCGAACGTCATGCCGAGCACGATCCGGTCGCGCGATCCGCGGTTGATGAAGACCTCATCGCCCGCAACGTCGATGACGCGGCCGGCGGCGAGCTGCGACGGATCCTGTGCCCGCAGGCGGATGTCGCTGAGAATGGATTCGAGCTCGTTGAGGCGATCCTTGACGACGAAGTTCTCCTGGCGAAGGTCGTCGATCTGGTCTTCGAGATCGTTGCGCTCTTCGTTGAATTCCCGTGCCTGTCGATCAAGCGTCTGCCGCATCTGGTCTTTGGTGACGCGGATGTCGTCATACATCTCTTCGTTGCGATCGCGGTAGGCGTCGATCGAGGCGCGGACCTGGCGGATCTCTTCCTGGTGGGCCTGTCGGAGTTCTTCCTTTTCGCGTTCAAGCTCGTCGATCTCGTCGTCGCGTTCAGCGAGTTGGTTGTTCAGTCGTTCGACCTGATCGTTGACGCTTCCGAGGTCCTGGCTCATCTGGCGGACGCGCCCAAGCACTGGCCCCTGTTCGGGGATGTCGAACCGGGCGAACTCCTGGCTTACGCCATCGAGATCGCGATTGGGATCGCCGGTGAGGTATTCCGCGAGGTTCTGCAGACGCTGCTGCTGGTAGCCGTACACGCTCAGGCGGCGCTGCTCAGCTTCCTGGCGCAGGCCGGCAAAGGCATCGCGGTTGCGTTCCTCAGCGGTGACGTAGGTCGCGAGCGTGGATTCGGCTTCGGCGCGTTCTTCTTCCGCCGTCGTTTGAGCGGTATAGAAGATGATGGTCATCGCCAGCATGCCGATCGTCAGAATGATGAAGACGATCAGGGCGACGACCAGGCCGGTATTGGATGCAGAACGAACCGCCATGTCTGTGTCTCCGAGCAGTGTTCCAGATGTCCGGATGATCCGGGGATGACTCCGCACGCGTGCCCGACGGCGCGGGCCTGTTTCGGGACGGAGGAGTCCGACCGGCCGAGCCGGATGTCCGGCGTTGCAGGGCCGGCGTTTCCGGGGGTCGGCTTTTCCGGGGGTCCGGATCGTCCGGGGGTCCGGGGAATTTCGATGACCGGCCCTGACCGACGCCGACCAGCGTCACCGTCCGGACCGGTGCATGAAGCAGCATCAGTGTCGCCGCTCAGGCCATACGCGTCAACCGTGGCCCCGGTTCCCCGCCGAAGACCTTCCATCATAGATGAATCTTGATATCATTTGCGTTCGGTGATCGAGCCGGATGGCGTCTCCGGTTTCAGTCTGTCGGACCAAGGTTCCGCCAGAGAGTTACCCGCCCGATCCGTTCCGTCCGGCCGCCCGCGACATACATGCCGCCCGAGAGGATGTCCGGCCACCCGTTGGACGTCAGATCGCCGATTGCCACGGTGACCTGCGAGGTCGGGCTCGACGTCAGCCGGCGGGGGGTGAACTCCTGCCCGCCGGTGTTCTCCAGCCAGATGATGCTCTGGCGGTCCGCATCCTCCCAGTGGTTGGCCATGCTCGGCACGACGATGTCAAGATGCCCGTTGCCGGTCAGGTCCGCCGGGATCGCCCGATACGCGCCGTAGAAATTGAACACGTCGTGAACGGTGAATTCGAGATCGTCGTGATGCTGTATCCACTGCACGCCGTGGAACGGCTGGGGCTCCGGCTCGATGTCGAAGACGTCGCCGTTGGCGAGCAGCAGGTCATGGCGGCCATCACCTTCGAAGTCGACAAGTTCGAGACTTGAGTACCCCCACATCGGATGCGGGGCCTTGTGAATGAGGTGCCGCTCGAAGCTGCCCTCGCCATGGTTGACGAACGCGAGCACCTCCTGATGTTCCTGTGAGACCAGGGCGACGAAGTCCGGCCTACCGTTGCCGGTCAGGTCGGTCACGCGGACGTGGCTCGCCCCGTTGCGGAAGTAGATCGTGTGGTTCTCGAACCTTCCGTTTTCCTGCTGCTCGAGCCAGCCGATGTGCCCGGACTGGTACAGGCCGAACGCGGCATAGAGGATGTCGAGCCGTCCGTTGCCGTTAAGGTCGGCGATTTCGACATCACTGACACGCGGGATGTTGTCGAGCAGGACATGGCCGACGAAATCCAGACCGCCACGATTGACAAGAAGCGCCACGCTGCCGACATGGTCGTCAGTGGGCTTGATCGTTCCGAGGTTGGCGACCGCGATGTCGAGATGCCCGTTGCCGGTGACGTCGTCCACCGCGATCTGGGCGGGCGCCTCGATCTCCGCGAGCGGCCGCTCCTGCCACGTGCCGTCGGCATCGCGGGCGGCCCGGCTCAGCACGCCGTTGCCGATGTCGGAAATGAGCACGTCGCGTTCGCCGTCCTGATTCAGGTCGGTGATGCGCACCTCACCGATGATCGGCGGTCCGCCAGACGCCGTGCTCATCCGCGTGAGGCCGAACGGTTCCGGTTCAAAGCGCAGCGGCGAGCGGTCGCCCTCGTGCTCAAGGCGCCGGACCTGCTCCGGCGCGCGCTCGGCGTACCAGGCGCTGACGCGTTCGATCTCCTCGGACGACAGAGTCTGACCGAGATCGTTCTGATCGATGACCGCGTTCATGTGCTCGACCATGCGCGGCCAGCGATCGCGCGCGAGGATGTCCGGCTCGGGGAATGCGTGACAACTGCCGCAGTATGTCGCGGCAAACGACGCGCCGTCACCGACCGGCGAGGTGACAGGCGACGACGAAGCGTCGCTCGATTCCTCGGCCAGTTGATCGCGACGGGCTTCGAACTGCGGCTTGATGAGCAGGATCAGGAGGAAGGCGATGAGCCCGGTGACCAGAGCGGCGTTGACCCACCACCACGGATGGCGGCGGGCCGACGCGTCCCGGTTCGGACGGGCGATTCGGGCGCGCGAGGACGCCCCACGTTTGCCTCGCGACGTTCGTGCCATAGGTCACCCTGGCGTTCCACCACAGACGCAGGAGATGACGTCTGCCGCCACGGTTACGATCCGCAACGACGAATCAAGTGTATCAGATCGCCGGGATTCGATGGGTGTGAAACCAGGAGGATTTTCGGGGGGATTTTCAGAGGAGGGCGGGGGGCTGAATTCGTCCTGAATGTGTGAATTTCCACAAAACAGCGAGTGGGCGGCTCCGCGCGGGACGAAAATCTTGCCCGAATTCCCCAGATGCCGCTCAGGTCCCCCTCGAACAGCGCCGATAACCGGGAAAGCACCGGGGCGGACCCGGGATGTCGGCCTCGTTCAGCCGTTGCTCAAGGCGACGGGTGAACTCGTCCGATAAGGGTCGATACCCCGGTGCGCGTTGAACCGAGGGTACGGAAGGAATCCGTCCCATCTGAACGTCGGGCACAGCAGCCGAGGCCGGCGGAGCCGCCGAAGCAGCCGGACCCTCATGCCGGTGGTCTGTGCGGTCAGAACAGGATGGAGCGTCCAAGGTGCAAGTGTTGGCAACGAAAAACAGTGCAATCCTGCTGGGGTCGGTGGTGCTGCTGGCCGGCGCGTGCGCCGGGCCGAAGCAGGAGGCGGAGACCGACCGCGCGATCCTGGCGGGAACCGAGCAGTGCACGAGCAACCTGTGGAAGAACGCGCGAAGCCCCGACCAGATTGTCCGGGCCGCCGAGCAGGAACTCGACACCTATAACAATCGCGTCGCCATGCATCCCGAAACCGCCGAACCGGCTCTCCGGCAGGCGGGCGGGGTGGCGCCGGCGAGGGCCGACGAGGGATCAGCCAAAGGCGATGGAGCCGGGCAGTCGCCCCCGGCCGGTTTCCAACAACCGGCCGACGCGACGCCCACCGCCCGCGCCGCCAACGCCGTCGGGTTGTTCGGCGACCTGACCGCGCATGAAGAGCAGTACGATCAGACCCCCAGCGGCGGCACGAACATCATGCAGGTCAGCAACGCGTCGGAAGGACGCACCGCCGACCCCGATGTCGATCCGAGCGGCGAGTGGATGGTCTACTCGTCCACGCGGCACCATCCCAGCTCGAACGTGTATCTCCAGCGGGTGAACGGCAAGACGGTCACCCAACTCACGAGCGGCCCGTACGACGATGTCATGCCCCGGTTCAGCCCCGACGGCAAGCGCATTGCCTTTGCTTCGAACCGCTCGGGCAACTGGAACATTTACATCATGTCGATCGAAGGTGGCCAGGCGATTCAAGTCACCGAAGGCCACGAGCACACTCTGCATCCGACATGGTCACCCGACGGTGAGAAACTGGCCTTCTGCCGCCTCGGCGCGCAGTCCCAGCGGTGGGAGATCTGGTCGGTCCGCATCGATCAGCCCTCAGTCGAGCATTTCCTCGATTACGGCCTGTTCCCGCGCTGGTCGCCTGATATTCGCGAAAGCCGCATCCTTTTCCAGCGGGCGAGGAAGCGCGGCAGCCGTTATCACAGCATCTGGACCGTCGAATACGTCAACGGCGAGGCGGTGCACCCGACGGAAATCGTCTCGGCGGCCAATGCGGCGATCATCAACCCCGCCTGGTCGCCGGACGGGCAGCGCATCGTCTTCGTCACCGTGGTGGATCCGTCGACATCGGCCCATGAGCCGCCGAACGCCTCGGACATCTGGATGGTCAACCTCGACGGAACGGGGCGGATCAACCTCACCGACGGTCAGTTCGCGAATTACCAGCCCGTCTGGGCGAACGACGGCAACGTCTACTTCGTCTCGAACCGCAACGGCGTGGACAACATCTGGGCCCTGTCGACGCGGCGGGCCATGAACATTCAGCAGCCGGACCGCATCGATGTCGCCGGCGTGACGGAAAGCCGGGATTCGGACTGAACGAACGCGGCGTCGCGGCGCTGACGCGCCGCGGCTCCTTTCTGAAAACCGCCGGGATGGTCCCGGCCCCGTTGAGCGGAGCTCTCGGATCGGCAGGACGCCATGACAAGTGTACAGCTCAAGATGCCGCAGGCGATCGGCCTGTCGGCCGGTGTCGTACTCGTTTTCGCGTGGTTAATGCTCGCCTCAGCCGGTGGATGCCAGCGTGGCCGCGAGCCGCGGCTCGACGAACCGTCTCGCCTCGTGCTTCACGCCGAGTCCCCCAAGGTCTGGGCCGTCGTACCTCCGTTGAACGAAGCGGGGGTCTCCGCCGTCGACGTGTACCGCGTGGCGGACATGTTCACGAAAGAGGTCGAGCAGATCGATGGTGTGGCGACATTGCCGGTCAATCGCGTCATCGCCGCCAAACGGGAACTCGAGATCGAGGCGGTCACGACCATCGGCGAGGCCCGCACGCTCATGCGCGTCCTCGATGCCGACGGGCTCATCGTCGGGACGGTGACGGCGTACAACCCGTACGACCCGCCGGTGCTCGGCATGGCCGTGCAGTTGTTCACCGACGACACGCGGACGGCCGGCGAGATGCTCGACGCCCATGAACTCGTCCGATCGCCGACCGATGACGGTGTCGGCATCACCGAGATGGCCGAGACCGCCCCGATCGCCCAGGCCTCGGGTGTGTTCGATGCCAGCAACCACCAGACGCTGGCGTGGCTTCGCGAATACGCCGAGGGCCGCACGACGCCTGACTCGGCCTACGGCCGGCGGATCTACCTCGTGCGCATGGAGCTGTACACGCAGTTTGTCAGTTACCGGCTTCTCCGGGACCTGCTCAATGCCGAGCACGCCCGGCGGCAGCCAGCCATAGAACCCGCAAGCTGAGTGCCCACCGGTTCTCAGCTTCGGACTGAGAACCAGGCATGCACCCCCCGGAAGAGACCACGGCCAGGACATCCGGATTGCTTCGATCAGCCAGGTCTGCTGATCCCGTGACTTCGCGCCGCCCGGCGGCGCGCGACGGTCCGGGCGGTGGCCCGGTGTATGCCGCGCTGTGTCTTGTTTCTGAATTCAATCCGTCCATTGTGAGACCGCAATCGCCATGATCCAGTCACTTCCTATTGTTGATCTCTTCCTGAGCCATCTTCTGGATGAGCGGCACTTCAGCCAGTACACGGCGCGGTGCTACGGCGTGGACCTGCGCCAGTACTGCACCTACCTCGCCGATGAATTGAATATCGAGCCGGACCTCAAGCACGAGGAAGCCGTGCTCAACACCCACCTGAACCAGAACGGGCAGCAGGCCGGCGAAAGCGGTTCATCCGGCAATGGCGGGCGCGATGTCGTCGGCGCCGTCGGCCCGGTGACGGTGACGGGCACGATGCTCGATGCGGACGTGACGCGCATCCGCGAGTTTCTCGCCCACCTCAGTGATCAGCAGTACTCGGCTGCGACGATGGCCCGCAAGATCGCAACGCTGCGGTCATTTCACCGCTGGTTGCACAAGCGCGGGCTGGTTCAGGCGAACCCGATGCTGCTCATCCGCACCCCCAAGCAGTCCAAGCGCCTGCCCAAGGCGATCGACGTCGAGCAGGTTGAGCGGCTTCTTTTTGCGCCGGACACGAACACCCTGCTCGGCTCACGCGATCGGGCGATCCTCGAAACGCTTTACTCCACCGGCATTCGCGTCAGCGAACTGGTCGGCATCAACCGGGCCGACATCGACGAAGCGAGCGAGGCCCTGATCGTCCGCGGCAAGGGCCGCAAGGAACGCATCGTCCCGCTCGGCTCGCATGCCCTGGCGGCGCTGCGGCATTACAGGCAGATGCTCGAACACCAGTCCCCGTCGTCCGATGCGGATGAGCAGGCCCGCCTGCCGCTGTTCGTCAACAAGCACGGCGGCCGGCTCTCGACCCGCTCGGTGCGGCGGAAGGTCAGCAAGTACCTCGCTGAAGTCGGCCTCGATCCGTCGATCAGCCCGCACACGCTGCGGCACAGTTTCGCGACGCACCTGCTCGACAACGGCGCGGATCTGCGCAGTGTTCAGGAACTGCTCGGCCACCAGTCGCTGTCGACGACGCAGGTCTACACCCACCTGTCCACCCAGCGGATGCGCGACGCGTACGACGGCGCTCACCCCAGGGCCGAGGCGTCCTGACCGCTTCCCGACGGACAGGCAGGCAGTCGACCGAAACAAACCGCCGCCGCGAATCGCCCGAAGAACCGGTCGTCACGGCGGCGGTGTCGGATTCGGACCATGATCGCGGTGTTCTGTCGCAGCTCCGGATCACGCGGCTTTGTTCAAACGTCTCACACGGCCTGGGCCGTCGCCTCGCGGGCCTTTTCGAACAAGCCGCGGCAATCTTGGGCTTGGCTGAGGTCGCAGGGCACGAAGAGCGCTCCGATCCGCTCCGCCTCGGCCGCGCCGACATCCTGGCGCATGTCGGCTACCACGACCTTCGCGCCCTCCGCCGCCAGCCTCTCCGCGCAGGCCAAGCCGATGCCGCTGGCCGCGCCAGTGACCACCGCCACCTTGTTTTCCATCCCTCTCCCGCGCATGGGTTGGCGTCTCCATATCATTTGCCTTCTGCCGCCGGCCGAGATGCCCTTGCTCCTCAGCCGCGCAAAGTCCTCTGGCCGCTTGGCAGCAATGCCAAGCCGGCACTCCTTTCGCTGCGGGCATAACCGCGCTTGTTGGCGGCAATCCGTCAGGCCCCCGAACCGCTTTTTCGGGCGAAAAGGGCGAAGACTTGGAGGCCCTCCTTTATGAAGGCGGGAATGTCTCGCGGCTTGACCCGCCGGAGGATCCGGAAAACCGCCAGCGAGTCCCCGGCGGCGTCAACGCACAAGCCTCCGGCCTCGGCGAAGTGGTTCAGAGCCGACCGGCCGAAGACTCCTCGGACCGCACCCTCGTCTTCCCCGAAGAGCAGGCAGTTCGAGGAAAAGGCCGCTTGCCCGGCGAATTCGATGCTCTTGAACCCCTTCTTGACCCCGCGCCTGAGAGGAAGGTAAGCCCTTTTTGGGCGGACGTTGAAAGGCGGCAAGCGCAGCATCGGCGACCGAAAGAGCGCGACGGTGTGGCGCCAGCGTGTCCCCCTCTTCGGTGACCCCGAAGAGGCATCGCATTCGCAGATGCACACCTCGACGCCGTGGATCTCGCCCTTGAGCACGTTGTACACGACGGGGTCTTGCCAAGAGAGTACCCAAAGGTCGCTCTGCCCGGGAACCAAGTCCGCTTCGGCGGCCTTGTATGCCTTGGCCTCGAACTCGAAGCCCAGTTCGGCGGCGCACTGCGCCAAGCCGCGGATCCGCTTCAACTCCAGCGCGATGTACACAGCGGCCACGGCGGCGAGCAGCCCCAGGATGACGAAGGGGATGACGATCTCCGGCTCCATGGCCCTTCTCCTCGGCTCAGGCGAATCCACGCTGGGGGCCATACGGCGGGCGCTCAAGGGAGATTGTAACGCCCCCCCGAAGGAAAAGCGAATCGGCGGGGCGCCCCGAAAATTCCAGCACGAGAGGGGGAGCAAGTGCTTGAATTTTGGCTCCCCGCTATTTCGTGTGGGTAGCCTTGGGTGGCTCTGCCCCCCACCCCCCGGCGTTTTCCGCTTTCTGGCCTGACGGCCTGCACAGGGCAAGCGGCGGCAATGAAGCCCATGAATGGGCCTTCACCAGCACGGTTCGACAGCCTTCAGGCAAGCCGACCAGCCTCCTCACACAAAATAGCGAAGAGGCATCGGAGAAACGCCTCCTTGGCCCAAGCCGCGCCCGTTACAGGGGGCGTTCCCACGGCGCGAAGTTCCAGTTCTGGAAGAGGTTCATCGCGGCGCGGTCCATCTCGGGCGTCTGCGGGAGCAGGAGGAGGGCGTCGAACTTGGCTCCGGCATCGGCGC